>JBPCKK010000094.1:0-10515 GCA_051004335.1 Chloroflexota bacterium | reverse complement strand
GCTCTGCGCCGCCGCCGAGAAGGTGGCCCCGAGTCCGGCAATGCTCTGCAGCTCCGAGGGCACCACGAACAGCTTGTTGGCCGATCCCTCCGCGATCTTGGGAAGATTCTGGATGTACAGGTACTTCAGGATCTCCGGCGTGGGGTGCGAGTCGTTGAGAGCGGCAAACACGACGTCGATCGCTTTCGCCTGGGCTTGTTGGACAGTGAGTAACGCCTGGCCATCGCCCTCGGCCTGCAGAATCGCTGCTTGCCGTGTGCCTTCGGCCTGGAGGATGGCTGACTGTTTGGAACCCTCGGCCTGGAGGATAGCGGACTGCTTTAGACCCTCGGCGCGCAAGATGGCTGCTCGCTTTTCGCGCTCGGCCTGCATCTGCTTTTCCATCGCCTGCTGGACATCGGCCGGCGGAATGATGTCCTTCAGCTCCACGCGGTTGACGCGTACCCCCCACTTCTCCGTAACCTCGTCGAGAACCACCCGCATCTTGGTGTTGATGTCCTCGCGGCTGGTGAGCGTTTTATCAAGGGTCAAGCCGCCGATGACGTTACGCAAGGTGGTGATGGTGAGCTGCTCCATGGCGGCCACCAGATTGACCACCTCATAGCTCGCGCTCTTGGCGTCCACTATCTGGTAGTAGACCACGGTGGCGATCTGGATACCTACGTTGTCTTCGGTAATCACCGGCTGCGGCTGAAACGGCACTACCTGCTCGCGCAGGTCGATAGTCGGTAGAATTTGATCGATGAAGGGAATGACGAATACGGGACCGCTGCCCGCCGTCTTGAGGTATCGTCCCAGGCGCTGGACGATCACGACTCGCGCCTGGGGCACCAGCCGGATGGACCGGATGCCGACGATCAGGACGAACAGGACGACGACCAACAGAACAATTAGTCCGATGCTCATGCTATGACTCCTTTATTGTCGTGGGTGAGAGACTGCGTGGGCGGGATGAGGAGGTCGTCGGCGCCGCTCTCCGGGGCACGGGCGACGACCGCATGGAGACCCTCGACCCAGATGACCTCGACCACGGCGCCTGGCTCGATCTCCTCATCGGGGGTTTGGGTGCGGGCTGACCAGAACTCCGACTCACCGAAGCGAATCTGCCCGGTCATGTTGTTGACCGGGCGAGTAACGATTGCCCGATGGCCGACAATGTGCCCGGTTAAGGGGTCGGTATGGTGGCCCAGAGCGCCGATGCCCAACGTCTGCACCACGGCGGGTCGGATGAACAGAATCCCAACTAAGCACAGGCCGGCGAAGATGCCGAGCTGCACGGGGAGACTGGCAATAGCGAGCGCGCTGAGCGCGGTAATGAGCGCGGCGACCGCCACGGTGGCCATGAAGAGGGCGGTACCGGTAACCTCGAGGATGGCGGCGACGACGACGACGAGTAACCAAATCCATATCATAGGTGGCATGTGTGATTCCTTTAGTGCGGTCCTCCGCAGCCTGACTGTAGCACCGCGAAACTCCAGGGGGAAGCGGCTTTTCCTTGCGTTCTTCTAAACATTCCGTCTACCTCCAGTATGAACTGATCTCACCTCGACCATACCCTCTTTTCAACCCTGCTAACATCGGCACAAGTGCCCATTTTTTGCCAATGGGCCGAAGGGCCTATACGTTGTGATTCCCTGGTACCTCTGGTTGTTGATCGCTCTTGTCGCGTTTGTTGGCGAAGCGATTACCCTGAGCCTGCTTCTCGGTTCGGTGGCCGTGGCCGCCTTGCTGGCCGCCGCGCTCACTACCGTCGCGGTGTGGCCGGTTCAAGTTGGCGCGTTTGCCGCGGCTACCCTGATCCTCATCTTTGCTGTGCGTCCCGCTGCCTTGCGCATTCTGCCCGGTCATGATCAAGCGGCGGATGTGCCGCGAATCGGCCCGCATGAGGACCGAGGGATAGCCATGGAGCGGATCGACTCGCGGCGTGGTCAAATCCGGGTGGGGAACAGCGGGTACTGGTCGGCACGCACCTTAGAGGAAGATCAGGTGGTCGAGCCGGGCGCCGAAGTCGAGATCCTGGGCACCGAAGGGCTCGAGGTGCTGGTGCGCCCTCTGATCTCTGTTGTCCCCCCGCCTCCTCCGAATCCCGAAGATTTGCACCCCTGGGGACTATCAGCCCGAGAACTCGAGGTGCTGGAGTTGGTCGCCGCCGGCATGAGCAACCAAGAGATTGCCGAAAATCTGATCCTGAGTCCCCGTACCGTCCACCACCACGTGAGCCATATCCTCAATAAGATGAACGTCGACCGACGGGTGGATGCCGTGCGCCTCTCCATCGAGGCTGGAGTCGTGAAGCCACGGAAGAAGAGACGGTAAAGTCTCTACGTGTTTTCCGTCAACTCCCGCCATGCATCCGCTACGCCCACCCGGAGCTGATCCAGGTCCCCCGAGTTTTCGATGACGCGCGTCACGCGGGGATGATCGAAGTTTGGTTGCGCGCGTAGCCTGCCCTCAACCGCTGCCTGATCCATGCCTCGGATGTCTGTCAGGCGCGCGCGCTGCGTGTCGGCTGAGCAGGTAACCACCCACACGGCGTCGGTCAAGGGTAAGAGGTCGCTCTGTAGCAGCTTGACCGCATCGATGATGACCACGCCCTCCTCAAGGTGGGGATCCTGCAACCGCTGGCGAATTACCGCACGCACAGCTGGGTGTACGATCTCCTCCAGGGTGCGGAGTCGCGCCTCATTGGCAAAGACGATGCCGGCCAGGAGCGCCCGGTCAACCGCGCCCTGCGCGTTCAGCACGTCACGCCCGAAGGTCGCCGCGATTGCGTACGTGGTCGCAGTTCCTGGCGCCATGAGAGTGTGGACTTCGCGGTCGGCGTCAATCCACTTCCGTGCACCGAGGGCAAGCAGGAGATCGCTTACAGTGGTTTTGCCGCAGCCGATCGGTCCCGTGAGTCCGAGAACGAACGGAGCTGCGCGCGCACCAGATCCACCCATTGCGCCTGAGCCTCCTGCAAATCGGTCATCACCTGTGTGTAGCGATCACTCATTTCGGCAAGGTTGCCGACGGTGGTGGTTGCTCCCGCCGCGGTGAGGCGGGCGGCCAGCGCTGCCGCCTCCGCTTCCAGTCGCCGAACCCGTGTTTCCGGTCCCCCCGGGTCACCAGGGCGCTGAACCGTATCGAGCTTCGCGTCCAGCAGTTTCGCCCGTCCCGATGCGTATGCCGAGTAATTGCCGGCGTAGCGCGTCAGGGCGCCATCCTCAATCACCCACAATTCCTCGGTGAGCGCGTCAATAAGATAGCGGTCGTGCGACACAAAAAGTAGAGTTCCCTTGAAGCCGGCGAGAACCGCCTGCAAGGCGTCGCGCGAGGCAATATCGAGATGATTCGTCGGCTCATCGAGGACGAGCACATTGGGCTCCTCCAGGATGAGCCGGGCCAGCGCAACACGGCTCTTTTCTCCACCACTGAGCACGCCGATTGACTTGAAGACATCGTCGCCGGAAAAGAGGAACCGGCCCATGAATCCCCGTGCCTCTTCCTCGCTCATCGGCCGAACTGTCTGAATCTCCTGCAGGATGGTGCGGCGAGTGTCGAGCTGACCCAGTGTTTGTGAGTAATAGCCAACAGATGTGCGGGCGCCCCACCGACTGCCGCCGTGCAGGGCGGGGAGCGAACCCATAAGGGTACGCAACAATGTTGTTTTGCCCGCGCCATTCGGTCCGATCAGGGCGACACGATCACCACGACGGAGGACGAGCCGGGCAGGAAGGCGCACCAGCGGATTCTCCGGGTAGCCGGCCTGTAGGTCGTGCGTTTCCAGCACTATATCTCCGCTCCGCTGTGCCTTGTTCAACGCCAGGTGCACATTGTCCTCGATCTGGGGCCGTTCGACGCGGTCCAGACGATC
This sequence comes from Chloroflexota bacterium, assembly GCA_051004335.1. Taxonomy (GTDB): domain Bacteria; phylum Chloroflexota; class UBA5177; order UBA5177; family UBA5177; genus CAVSUG01. The sequence goes on along the minus strand of JBPCKK010000094.1, from coordinate 6,659 downwards.
CAGTCGCTTCTGGCGACCACGAGCCTCCTTGGACCGTTGTCCGGCGCCATAGCGGCGGATAAAGTCTTCCGTCTTGGTAATGTGCCGCTGTTGGGCCTCGTACTCTAAAAGATTCCGCTCCTGACGCTCCGTCTTCAGTTCCAGATAGCGGCTGTAAGGCGCGTCGTACTCGGTAACCCGGCGAAAACTCAATTCCAGCGTGCGCCGCGTTACCCGATCCAGTAGATAGCGATCGTGAGCAACAATGAGAAAGGCGCGGGGAAGGTCGCGCAGGTAGCTCTCCAACCACTCAACTGCCGCGATGTCCAGGTGATTGGTCGGCTCGTCGAGCAGCAGAACGTCCGCCTCTTGCAGCAGCGTTCGGGCTAGATTGGCGCGGGTGCGCTGCCCACCGCTCAAGGTTTCCACCGGGGCATACCAGTGCTCGCGCTCCAGACCTAACCCGATAAGGACACGTTCGATCCGTTCGCGGTAGTCATACCCGGTGTGTTCGACGGTGGCTTGTTGTCGCCCATATTCCTCGATGTGGTCGTCGTTGGCCTGGCCGGAGCCCATTTCGTGTTCAAGCGCGCGTAGTCGCTCCTGCGCCGCTATGCTTTCCGCAAACACCTCAAGGATGATTTCGTAGAGCGTCTGATGCTCGTCGAATCGCGGCTCTTGTGGGAGATAGGCAACGCGCACGCTGTGAGCAAAGCTCACCGCGCCGCTATCCGGTTCCTCTACCCCCGCGATGATGCGCAGTAGCGTCGATTTGCCGGCCCCATTGGCGCCGATGAGGGCAATGTGATCGCCACGTTCCAGGCGAAAGGTTACATCGTCGAGGATTTCCTCGGCGCCGAAGTGCTTGCCGACAGCCGCCAACGTAATCAGTGACACGGGTTACCCTTGCTGACAGCGCGGACAAAAGTGGGTGCCGCGCCCCTGAAGCACTATGCGCTCGATGGGAGTTCCGCAGGTGGGGCAATCATCGCCGGTGCGGCGAAAGACCAGCAGTTGAGACTGGTACGCTCCGGCGAGTCCCTCGATGTCGGTGTAGTTGTTGAAGGTGGTACCCCGCCGCTCGATCGCCTCGCTGAGCACCCTGCGGATGGCCGAGTGCAAGCGGTCGATCTCCTCGGCGCCAAGTGTCCCGGCGATTGTTCGCGGATGAATGCGAGCGCGATACAGCGCCTCGTCTACATAAATGTTGCCCAGTCCGGCGACGATGCGCTGGCCCAACAACAGCGGCTTGATTGGTCCGCTCCGACCGGTCAAAACCGTCCGCAAATGCTCGACGGTGAATCCCGTGTCGAGCGGCTCCGGACCCATCTTGTCCCAGGGCAATGGACGCTCTGCCCCGGTGCCCTCCATCACAAAGAGCTTGCCAAACTTGCGCGGATCAGTGAAGCGGAGCTCGCGGCCGTCGTCCAAACGGAACAGGGCGCGCATGTAGCGCTCCGGTGGATCGTCGGAGCGGCGCAGGAGGAGCGAGCCGGACATGCCCCGGTGGATAATGAGCACATCGCCGGAGGCCAGTGCCAGGAGGGCATACTTCCCTCGGCGCGTGATCCCTTCGATTCGCTGTCCGGACACCCGGTTCACAAACTCGGGGTAATCGGGGAAGATCACCGCGCCGCTAAAGGACGCCTCGACCGTGGTGAGGCTGCGACCGACAATGCGCGGCTGCAGGTCGCGCACCATGGTTTCCACTTCGGGCATCTCGGGCATGATTCAGATCTCGTCTCGCATAAAAAAAGAGCGGCCCAAAAGCGGCCGCCTGATAGTCCAGTATACCAGGGAAATAAGCCAATAATCGAGATGTAAAGTGCGGTTGACCGGGGTGGTACGATGAAGAGAAGGTGAACGCTGCATGAGTACCGAATGACGGACATCCTGGTTATCGAGGACGATGACGCGATCAGCGACTTGCTGCGTCGCGGGTTGACCTACGAGGGTTATCAGGTGATGGTGGCGCAGGATGGTACCGCCGGTCTGCGCATGGCCCGCGATCTCCCTCCCGATCTTGTCGTCCTTGATCTTATGCTCCCCGGCCTGGATGGGCTCGAAGTGTGCCGCCGCTTGCGCGCCGCTGATGATGTTCCCATTCTCGTGCTGACGGCTCGGGGCACGGTGTCCGACCGTATTTCAGGACTGGACAGCGGAGCTGACGACTATATGGTGAAGCCGTTCTCCGTGGACGAGCTTTTAGCCCGCGTCCGCGCACTCTTGCGCCGCAAGATTCCGCAGGAGGAGACGGAGTTCCGTTTTGCCGACGTGCGCATGGACACCAAAGCACAACAAGTGTGGCGGGACGAGCGTCTCCTGCGCTTGACCAACATGCAGTACAAATTGCTTGCCTACTTTATGCAGCACCCCAACCAGGTATTGTCCCCGGAGACGATCTACGCGCACGTCTGGGGTAGCACCTATGACTCAAATGTGGTCCAGGTCTTCATCCGGAACCTGCGCCAGGAGTTGGGTGACCCCGATCTCATCCAGACCATTCGGGGAGCGGGCTACGTTCTGCGCGAACCCGCTTAGCGCACTTCCACTACCAACTCGATCTCGACTGGCGCATTGAGCGGGAGACCGGCGACTCCCACCGCCGAGCGCGCATGTTTGCCTTGCTCGCCGAATACCTCGATAAGGAAGTCTGACGCGCCATTGACCACCGCCGGCTGTTGGCCGAAGCCGTTACCGCAATTGACATATCCAGTAACACGCACAATCTGGGCGATCGTATCGAGCGATCCGGCAACTGATTTGATAGCCGCTAGGGCATTGAGGGCGGCAAGACGAGCCGCTTGATAGGCATCATCGGTGCTGACATCCGTTTCCACCTGTCCCACGTAGGCGAGGGTGCCATTCCTGGTGGGTAGTTGGCCTGATGAGAAGATCAGAGCGCCGCTGCGCATCGCCGGCACATAGCTCGCCACCGGCGCCGGCGTGTCAGGTAGGGAAAGACCCAGGGATTGCAGTTTGTCCTCGACCGTCATGATTCAGATACCTCCCTTTATCGAGTAGATATCTTCATGGTAGTCAAGTTAGGGCCTCCCGGACGGGTATCTCGCTAGGGGCCGAGAGCCCTCGCCGGTTGAACCAGTTCATTCGGCACGCCGCCGCAGCGGTGCGTCCGGTACTCAGCGGGTACAATAACACTAACTATGAGCGAGAAATATCGAACCAATCCCTTCTTCAATGGGGTCAGCAGTTTCAAGACTGCCTTCCCTCAATTACATGATGCGCTCATTGAGTGGCGGGAAAAACGCGGGCCGGACGACGAGCGTTCTGGTGAGCTGCGCAAGACGGGATACCGTCGGGGCAATTTCACGCAGGGCGTTATCCCCTGTTCCAACCCGTCGTGCCACGAGGGCGGATATCAGCTTGATCGGCTTGTTGCCGCCATGCTCTCCCTGGAGGAGGGTGAGCGCGAAGGCGTCATGCTCTGTTCCGGACGCGAGACCGGCGAGGAGATTCGGCGTGGGCCAGTGCGCTGCCCGCACCGAATCCACTATCGCGCTACCTTGATACACAAGACAGGAGAGGAACGTCCGGAACGGCCCGAGGGGCCGGCGCGTTCGCAGCAACGACGACGAGGACGCGGTCGCGGACCACGGCGCCCGAGTCTGGCCTAACGACAGTACAGCTCCGCGGCTCGCACACATTCATCAAGCGGACGGAAAAAGCTGCTAGAATACGCGCCTGGAGAGTATGTGGGTGCCATAGAGCAACCGGAGGACGTATTTCATGGGCCGTAATCGTTACGGTGTACGGGACGAGATCAAAGACACAGCCGAGGCATTTTATCGGGCTGTATCCAATAAGAATCTAAAGGCCATCGATACGATTTGGGCTCATGAGCCGTATGCCTCTGTCGCCGGCCGTTCCGGCCACATTCGGCAAGGGTGGATGCAGGTCCATGGGTACTGGGAACAGCGCTTCCAGCAGTTGGGGACGATCTACGTGTCGGCCCGTTTACGCAACTCGGTGTGCCACGCGGTGGGCGACGTTGCCTGGTTGTCCGGGACGGAGATCCGCACCGTCAAGGAAGATGAGCAGGTTCGCACCGAGGAACTGCGGATGACGGCGGTGCTTGAGCGTAAGGGAACACATTGGGAGATCGTCTCCTATCACGCCTCCGAACCGGCGGACAGCTTGGCGCTGGTCGCCGCGTCTTGACCCTTTCTCTAGACGGCTGCTAGACTGGCGGAGACGGCCCCGTGGGGCCGTTGCTTTTGGCGTGCTTTGAGCCACGCTTCAATTGAGAAGTGGCGAGGAACTTCGAATGGCTTTTGCAATCGTGCAGACCGGCGGCAAGCAACACCGCGTCGAGCCGGGACAAATTATCGAGGTCGAGAAACTCCCGATCGAGGAGGGAGGCACTGTCGAGTTGACCGAAGTGCTGCTGGTTTCGGATGAAAATGGACTTCGCCATGGCCGTCCGACTATCGACGGCGTAAAGGTCGTGGGTCGTGTAGTCAAACAGACGCGCGGCAAGAAGATCATAGTATTCAAGTACAAGCCCAAGGTGCGATATCGCAAAAAGACGGGTCATCGGCAGTCGATTACCCGCATTGCCATTCAGGATATCGTTACCTCCTAGACGAGGAGAGTGCCACATGGCTCATAAAAAAGGTGTAGGTAGCAGCAAGAACGGTCGCGATAGCGCCTCAAAGCGACTTGGCGTGAAAGTGTCCGATGGCCAGGGTATTCGCGCTGGTGGAATCATCGTGCGTCAGCGGGGCACGCAGAAGGTGCCCGGTCTTAACGTTGGTCTCGGCAAGGATTACACTATTTATGCCCTGATCGATGGCCATGTGCGGTTTGACAAGCGGGACGGCAGAACGCGCGTCAACGTAGCTCCGATGGCGTAGACCTGGGCTTTCGTGGGGATGTAGCTCAGCTGGGAGAGCGCCGCGTTCGCATCGCGGAAGTCAGGGGTTCGAGTCCCCTCATCTCCACCACCTTGTGTAATCAGCTGCATACTAACGGCACTGATGCTAGAAGACTGTGATGTCCGTGGCGATCACCGTACGTAATGTTCCCGAACCCGTGCGAGATGAATTGGCGGCGAGGGCCGCCCGCTCGGGACGGACCCTTGGCTGATGCTGGCTCAGCGGGGAGATGGGTGGCCGCCCGCATTTCGGGAGCGACCCTCGCGGCCCCGCAACTGGCGCTCTTCGAGACGGTCAACGTCTTCCGCCGGCAATCACTGTCGGGGTTGCTCGACGAGACCCAAGCAGTGCTGGCCCGCGCGGACCAGCTCTCGCTGCCGCTTCAACTCTGGTCCTATGCGCCACTCGCGGAACGGGCCTGACAGCCCTGTGAGAGTTTGACCATCTACGACGCCACCTATGTCTTCCTCGCTGAACTACTCGCCGTGCCATTGATCACGCTGGAAACCCATATTGCCGGGTCACCAAGAGCCAGTGTTCGATCGTCGCTTACCGCTCGACTGACTACGACTAGACGGTCCGAGGTTGGGGCGGCTCGCCGTGACACCAGCGCGCAGTTCCTCGGACATCTCATAGTTCTCCGCCGCCGCGCCTTCCTCGGCAAGCAGATTGTTGATCTTGCTCATGTAGGTGCGACTGCTCACACCTACATAGTGCTGCAGGCACCTACGTCACCCGTCTCCGATGAGGGACATCCCGCGGCATCCCGAATCAACCGGCAGGTCGGCAGAGTTCGAATAACGACAACGCGTCACCAACACCTTGTACAATGGGTCCAAACGCTACAGCGTTCGACACAAGAACAGACGAAGAACGAGAGTACTAGGTCCGCAATTAAAGCGAGCCGGAATGGTGAGAGCCGGCAACCAGGACTGAACTCGCTCGGGAGACGCGGCGGTGCTGAATCGTCGCCGGTCTGCATCCGTTACGGTGCTAGAATGAGCGGTCAATTTCCCGGTTTGGGCGTGAACGCGGGGCTGTGGCGCAGTTGGGAGCGCGTCTCAATGGCATTGAGAAGGTCAGGGGTTCGAATCCCCTCAGCTCCACCAGTCGAACTCCGCCCGAGCCGCCGGCGTTGACAATGCGGGTGGTACCGCGGAGAGCCTTCCGTCCCGAGTGGACGGAGGGCTTTTTTCATGTGCGGAGGTGATGGCAGTGCAACAAAGCAGGCGAACGAGATATGAACCCGAACAGTACGAGGCAGCGTGGCAAGACCGCTGGGAGGACGAGGGACTGTATCGCGCCGAAGACTTTTCCCCGCGTCCCCCATACTTCCTGTTGGATTTCTTTCCCTATCCATCTGGAGATGGCCTGCACGTGGGGCACTCCAAGCAGTACGTAGGTACTGATCTTGCCTCTCGCTTTCTGCGGATGCGCGGCATGAATGTCCTGCATCCTATGGGGTGGGACGCTTTTGGGCTGCCGGCTGAGAACGAGGCGATTTTCCAGCAGATTCCTCCCGCCGAGAATACACCAAAAAATGTTGCCAACTTCAAGCGCCAACTGAACCTACAGGGCATCGGCTACGACTGGAGTCGGGAGATCGATTCCTCCCGGCCGGACTACTACCGCTGGACGCAGTGGCTCTTTCTGCTGATGCTGGAACGTGGTCTGGCCTATCGGGCCACTGGCATGCAGTGGTGGTGCCCGCAATACAAGACCATACTGACGAATGAGCAGGTGGAAAACGGCTAGTGCTGGCGCCATGGCGATCAGCTGGTGGAA
>JBPCKK010000093.1:0-24257 GCA_051004335.1 Chloroflexota bacterium | reverse complement strand
GGCTAAACCAGCGAGCATCAAACCCCATACCGAGTTTGCCGCCCAAGTCTATGTATTAGCCCGGGACGAGGGGGGACGGCATACCCCCTTCTTCAACGGCTACCGTCCCCAGTTCTACCTGCGGACTACGGATGTGACCGGCGAGATCGGCTTACCCGAAGGGGTGGAGATGGTCATGCCGGGGGATAACATCGAGATGCAAGTGAAGTTGATCACCCCGATTGCCATTGAGCCGGGACTGCGGTTTGCCATCCGTGAAGGTGGACGAACCGTCGGCGCCGGTGCGGTCTCATCCGTCAAGGAGTAAGGTATGGGACGAGCACTGGCAAAACAACGAATTCGAATACGCCTTAAAGCGTACGACCACAAAATCCTCGATCAGTCCGCCGGGCAGATTGTGGACACCGCGGAGCGGACCGGAGCCAATGTCTCCGGTCCCGCGCCGCTGCCCACGGAGATTAACCGTTATACGGTTCTCCGTGGTCCCTTTATCGACAAGGACTCGCGCGAGCAGTTTGAGATCCGCACGCACAAGCGGCTGATCGACGTGCTTGAGCCCACGCCCAAGACGGTTGACGCGCTCATGCGTCTCAACCTCCCCGCCGGTGTGGACATCGAGATCAAGCTGTAGGACGGAGGAGGGGAAGCATGGTCAACGCTTTGATGGGGAGAAAGATCGGTATGACGCAGGTCTTCAGTGAGACCGGCGAAGCCATCCCTGTCACCGTTCTCGAGGTGGGTCCAAACTTTGTAACCCAGATCAAGACCCCGGAGCGCGACGGTTACGCCGCCGTGCAACTCGGTTTTCGGGAGACGCGCAAGCTCAACAAGCCGGAACGCGGTCATCTGCGCAATGTTCCTGGACCTGGTCTGCGCCATCTGCATGAGGTGCCGGCTGTCGGTGAACCGCTCGCGGTTGGCGAGCAGGTGGGAGCCGAAATCTTCACCAAGGGCGATAAGGTCGATGTAACTGTGGGCGCGGTGAACGGCACAATGGGCACCAAAGGCAAAGGTTTTGCCGGCACGGTCAAGCGCCATCACTTCGCCGGAGGTCCAAAAACTCACGGCCAGTCTGACCGACATCGTGCTCCCGGTTCCATCGGCGCTGGGTCCTCTCCGGGACGTGTTTTCAAAGGTACGCGCATGTCCGGCCAGATGGGAAATAAGAGAGCAACAGTACAGAGCTTGACCGTGGTCGATACGATTCCTGAGCGACACTTGCTTCTCGTCCAAGGCGGCGTGCCCGGCGCCAAGAATGGCATAGTCGTCGTCCAACAGGCCGTCAAAGCGCGAAAGAAGGGCTAGGAGAAAACGATGCCAGAGCTTTCGGTTCGCAATCTCGCCGGCGAGACAGTGGATACTATCGCATTGAGTGACGACGTGTTTGGCGCCCCGATCAACATGTCGCTCATGCACCAGGCGGTGCTTCGCATACTGGCAGGTCGGCGCGCCGGCACCCATAAGGCAAAGACGCGCGCCGAAGTACGTGGCGGCGGGGCTAAGCCGTGGCGCCAAAAGGGAACAGGACGCGCTCGACAGGGGACGCGGTCGTCGCCGCTCTGGCGAGGCGGCGGAGTTGTATTTCCACCGACGCCACGCAGTTATGCAGTGCGGATGCCCAAGAAGATGCGCCGGCAGGCAACCCGGGCTGCTCTGAGTTCCCGTATCACGGACGAGGGACTTATGGTTGTCACGTCTCTGGAGCCGGAGATGCCACGGACCAAACAGATGGTGGCCGCGCTGGAAAACTTGCAGGCAGCCGGCAAAGTACTGTTAGTTGATCAACAGATTGCGGAAAGTACAAATCGGGCGGGGCGCAATATTCCGGGTGTATCGATGAAGCCGGCGTCGACGTTGAATATTGTCGATGTTCTCGATCACGATCACCTGATCTTCTCGGTTGAGGGCATCCGTCAGTTGGAAAGGTCGCTGTCTCATGGAGACGTATGAAGTTCTTTTGCGCCCAGTGGTGAGCGAGAAAAGCACGGAGCTGGCGTCGCAAAACAAATACACCTTCGCGGTCAGCACTCGTTCCAACAAGATCGAAATCCGCCGGGCAGTGGAGGATCGATATAAGGTGCACGTCCATAGCGTACGGACGATCACAATGCCGGCGAAGGAAAAAGGCGCGGGCTTTGTTACAAGCAATAAGCGGCGTCGCGGCCTGGTAAGTCCCTGGAAAAAGGCGATTATCACCCTCGTTTCCGGCGACCGGATCGAAGACTTTTTTGGAGCTGTCTAGATGCCTATAAAAAAGTTCAAGCCTACATCGCCCGGAAGGCGAGACATGAGCGGCTCCGCCTTCACTGAAATCACAAAATCGAAGCCGGAAAAGTCGCTGGTACGTCCTTTGCCACGCAAAGCGGGGCGTAACAACCAAGGGAGGATTTCCACTCGCCATCAAGGCGGTGGACACAAGCGTCAGTATCGTCTCATCGACTTCAAGCGTAATAAGGTAGGTATACCCGCACGGGTAGCGGCAATCGAATACGATCCGAACCGATCGGCTCGCATCGCCTTGCTCTCGTATAGGGACGGAGAGAAGCGCTACATTTTGGCGCCGAATGGTTTGAAGGTAGGGGACACGGTATCCGCGGGACCAGACGCCGAGATCCAGACTGGTAACGCATTGCCGATCGCCAATATCCCGCTGGGAAGTGTGATTCACAATATCGAGTTGCAACCGGGACGCGGGGGTGTGCTCGTCCGGTCCGCCGGTAACCAAGCGCAATTGGTAGCACGGGAGGGAGATTACGGTTCGGTGCGTATGCCTTCCGGTGAGCAGCGCCTCATCCACGTGCGCTGCATGGCGACCCTGGGTCAGGTAGGAAATGTGGAACATTCGCTTATCACGATCGGCAAGGCTGGTCGTTCCCGTCATTTGGGAAAGCGCCCGTCTGTTCGCGGCTCGGTGATGAACCCACGCGACCACCCGCATGGCGGAGGTGAGGGCCGCGCGCCGATTGGTGGCCAGCCACAAACGCCGTGGGGCAAGCCTACGCTGGGCTATCGGACGCGCCGGCGCAAGGACACCAACAAGTATATAGTGCGTCGTCGCAAGTCCGGCCGGTAGGAGAAGAGAAGTATGTCACGTTCAGTTAAGAAGGGCCCTTACATCGAAGCGTCGCTCGCCAAAAAAGTGGCGGCGGCAACGCGAACCACCGAGAAGCGCATCATCAAGACATGGTCGCGCGACTCCACGATCATTCCCGACATGGTCGGCCTGACGATCGCCGTTCATGATGGGCGCCGTCATGTACCCATCTTTATCAGTGAGAACATGGTAGGCCACAAACTGGGAGAGTTTGCCCCCACCCGGCACTTCCGCGGTCACATCAAGGGCGAGCGCTCCGGCTCGGTGCGCTAGGAGAACGGTATGGAAGTTCGCGCAGTGGCCAAAGGAATCCGTCGTTCACCACAAAAAGTTCGCCTGGTGGTTGATCAGATACGCGGTCGTTCGGTCCGTGAGGCGTTGGCCATCCTGAGTCTGATGCCGCAAGGCGCGGCGCTCGATGTCTATAAGGTAGTTAAGTCGGCGGCCGCGAACGCGGAGAACAATTTCGAGCTTGACACGAACGATTTGTACGTATACCGCATATTTGTTGATGAGGGTCCGACGATGAAGCGCTTCAAGGCACGATCGCATGGACGTGTTGCCCCGCGTCTTCGGCGTTCCTCGCGCATTACGGCGGTGGTTCAAGAAAGAGGAGCTTCATAGTGGGACAAAAAGTTAATCCGAACGGATTTCGTCTGGGAATTATCAAGCCATGGCACGCCCGGTGGTACGCCGACAAGGGGTACACGCAACTTGTCCATGAGGACCTTGAGGTTCGCAGCACTATTGCCGGACGACATCAGAACGCGGGAATCGCTGATGTGGATATCGATCGGTCGGCCAATAATGTCATTGTGACGATTCATACGGCCCGTCCTGGCATCATCATCGGGAAGAGTGGCCAAAACGTGGAACAGTTGCGCCAGCTGCTGGAGCGGCGCACCGGCAAAAAAGTGAAGGTCAATATAGTCGAGGTGCGTCAGCCGGACAGTAATGCTGTGCTGGTGGCGCGTAGTATTGCGGATCAACTCGAAAAGCGCATAAGTTTCAGGCGTGCGATGAAGCAATCGATCCAACGAGCGATGGACCGCGGCGCGCTTGGCATCAAAGTCACGGTTGCCGGACGACTTGGCGGCGCCGAGATGTCCCGTCGTGAGTCGGATCGCCGCGGACGCGTGCCGCTGCAGACGCTGCGCGCGGACGTGGAATACGGTACAGCTGAGGCGATCACCACGTACGGAGTGATTGGCGTCAAGGTGTGGATCTACAAGGGCGACGTGCTCGAGCAGCCGGCTGTACCGCCGGTGAGCGCGGCGAGCGCGTAGGTAAAGGAGCGGAGCGCCATCATGTTGATGCCTTCACGGCTAAAGCATCGCAAGCAAATGCGCGGACGGAACCGCGGGACTGCGCAACGCGGCACCGAGATATCTTTTGGTGAGTTTGGTCTACAAGCGATTGAGCCGGTGTGGCTAGATAGTCGTCAGATCGAGGCAGCTCGCCGCGTCATCACCCGGTACGTTCGCCGCGGCGGTAAAGTGTGGATTCGCGTATTTCCAGACAAGCCGGTAACCAAAAAACCGGCTGAAACCCGCATGGGCAAGGGCAAGGGCTCGGTGGATCACTACGTTGCCGTCATCAAGCCCGGGCATGTGATCTTTGAGTTGGCCGGCGTGCCCCAGGAGATGGCGAAGGAAGCGATGCGGCTGGCGGCCTACAAGCTTCCCATGAAGACTCGCTTCCTCGTACGTGACAGTGAGCCGAATGTACAGGAAGGCTCATAGATGACGAATAAACATACGCGTGAACTCCGCGACCTGGACACGGCTGAACTGGAACGACGACTACAGGAAGCCAAGGACGACTTGACGGGAGTTCGCTTTGGTCTGGCAACGCGACAGACAGAAAACACCGCCCGTTTGGGCGACATGAAGCGCCAGATCGCTCGGATAACGACGATGCTGGCCGAACGAGAAAGAGAGCACTAGATGCCTGGTCAAGAGAGGACAAAGACTGGGTCCGTGGTGAGCGACAACATGGAGAAAACCATTGTCGTTGCCGTCCAGAATTTGGTTCAACACAAACTCTACAAGAAGCGCATGCGCCAGACCCGGAAGTTTCAGGCGCACGATGAGAACAATGAGGCCCATGTTGGCGACGTGGTGCGCATCGCCGAGACTCGGCCAATAAGTAAGAACAAGTCGTGGCGCCTCGTCGAGATCGTGCGTCATAGAGAGCCGATTGCTCTCGGAGGCGAGACAGAATGATTCAGAATCTGTCTCGGCTGCGGGTGGCGGACAACACGGGCGCGAAGGAAATTATGGTTATTCGTGTTCTAAAGGGATCGAATGCCCGCTATGGCGGTGTAGGCGACTTGATAGTCGCCTCAGTCAAGCAGGCGAATCCCGGAGGCGCGGTGAAGAAGGGCGAGGTAGTGCGCGCCGTGGTAGTGCGAACGGCCAAAGAGTACGGCCGGCCGGACGGATCGACTATCCGCTTTGACGACAATGCCGCCGTGATTCTTAACAATCAAAACAATCCGCGTGGCACTCGCATATTTGGGCCGGTCGCCCGCGAACTGCGCGACAGGAACTTTATGAAGATCGTTTCTCTCGCGCCGGAGGTATTGTAGTGGCCACGCGGAAACACGCGGCAATGCGCAACATGCGGCCGAAAATGAGCATCCGCAACGGAGATCAAGTAGTGGTCATTGCCGGCAAGGATCGGGGTAAACGTGGAAACGTTACCCGGGTGTTCCCAGAGGCAAACCGAGTGATCGTCGACGGTGTCAATTTGGTGAAGCGTCACCTCCGCCGTCAGCCAGGCAGCCTGCAGGCGGGCATCATCGACAAGCCCGCTCCTCTGGCTCGCGCCAATGTCATGTTGGTATGCCCGAGTTGCAATCAGCCGAGCCGTGAGAGCAGAACCACCTTGCCGGACGGCACGCACGCCCGCGTCTGCAAGAAGTGCGGCGAGATTATCGACAAGGAGAGCTAATGGCCGGCCCGCGACTGAAGCAGAAGCTGCAGGAGGACGTTGCACCTGCCCTCATGCGTGAGATGAATTACACCAATCCAATGGCCGTACCCACGGTTAAGAAGATCGTCTTAAATATTGGACTTGGCGAGGCGTTGACTAATGCGAAGGCACTTGATGCCGCCACCGGCGACCTTGCCACGATTGCTGGTCAGAAGCCAGTGGTGACCAAAGCGAAGAAGTCCATCGCCCAGTTCAAGGTGCGAGAAGGCAACCCCATCGGCGCCATGGTGACGCTGCGTGGCGATCACATGTGGGAGTTTCTTGACCGCTTGGTGAATGTGGCCCTCCCGCGTATCCGCGACTTCACTGGCCTGGCGGACAAAGGTTTTGACGGGCACGGGAACTTTAGCATCGGGCTACGAGAGCAACTGATGTTCCCAGAGATCGAGTACGACCAGATTGATCGCGTACGTGGTCTGCAGGTCTCGATCGTGACCAATGCGCAAACGGATCTTGAGGGCAGGCGCTTGCTTGAGTTGCTCGGGATGCCGTTCAGGAAATAGGAGAGAGACAGTTTGGCTAAGAAATCAATGGTCGTGAAGTCGCAGCGTCCGGCGCGCTACAGCACGCAACAGAAAAATCGATGTCTCCGTTGTGGCCGTCCTCGCGCCTATCTGCGCAAATTCGGGCTGTGTCGGATCTGCTTCCGGGAGTTGGCGTTGAAAGGCCAGCTGCCGGGTGTGATCAAGGCAAGTTGGTAAGCGAGGTTCAGAGCAGGTGAATAACACAGATCCCATTGCAGATATGCTAACTCGCGTGCGCAACGCCGTTCAGGCGCGTCACGCGTCGGTCGATGTGCCGTTTTCCAAGATGAAGCTGGCACTCACCAAGATTCTCAAAGAAGAGGGCTTTATCGCGAGCTTCGATATCGTCGACCACGAGAACCGAAAGTCGCTGCGGCTGCACCTCAAATATGACGCCCAGCGTCGTCCCGTGGTCAATGGACTGCGCCGGGTGAGCCGTCCCGGTCTACGCGTTTACGCCGGAATGCACGATATACCGCGGGTGCTGGGCGGGATAGGGACTATCGTGGTGTCGACGAATCGAGGCATCATGACCGGTCGTGAGGCGCGCAAACGTCACTTGGGCGGCGAACTTATCGCCGAGATCTGGTAGGGAGTCGAGGATGTCACGTATTGGACGCAAACCCATTCCGATCCCCGACGGCGTTAGCGTTGCTTTAGAGGGCGCCCAGGTGACAGTTACAGGTCCGCGTGGAGCGATGGCCCAAGCAGTGCCGGGGCGCATCAGTGTGGCGCAGGAAGATGGACACCTCCTAGTTTCGCGGGCTTCGGATGAGCCGAATGTGCGCGCTTTGCACGGCCTCATTCGCTCGCTCGTCGCCAACATGGTGACCGGTGTGAGCGCGGGCTTTACCAAGACCCTGGTTATCAATGGTGTCGGATATCGCGCCACGAAGGACGGGAATAATCTAAGGCTCGCTGTGGGGTATTCGCATCCCGTTGAGATCGCCGCGCCGCAGGGCATCACCTTCGATGTGCCGGCGCCGACACGTGTGATCGTGGGCGGCAACAGCAAGGAAATGGTTGGCGAGATTGCCGCCAAGGTTCGATCCGTGCGCCCCCCGGAACCATATTTGGGTAAGGGCATTCGGTATGAAAATGAGGTCGTGCGTCGCAAGGCGGGCAAGGCCGGCAAGGTGGGCGGCAAGTAGGCCGCCGGAGAGAAGAGGATAGAGCAATGCCAGCCAGTGCAAAGAAGGCCAGGGTACGTCGCGAACGGCGACACCGGTCGATCCGGCGTCGCCTCAGTGGAACCGAAGTGCGGCCGCGTCTGAACGTATTCCGCAGTAGCGCGAATATATACGTGCAGGTCATTGATGATGTGCGTGGGCATACTCTGGTGGCAGCCTCCACGTTGGAAGCGCCGGCGCGCGAGCAAGTAGACAAGACGTCCCAAGCGCGCGCAGTCGGTCAATTGGCCGCGGAGCGCGCTCGTGCCGCGGGAGTGACCAAAGTCGTATTCGACCGAGGTGGCTACCTGTATCATGGTCGTGTCAAGGCCGTGGCCGAGGCCGCGCGTGCCGCCGGTCTAGAGTTTTAGGAGAGAAGCATGCCAAGATCGCAATCGCACGACGCCAAGCTCGAAGAGCGAGTTGTCCGCGTGAATCGTGTCTCCAAGGTGGTCAAGGGCGGTCGCCGCTTTAGCTTTAGTGCTATGGTCGTCGTGGGGGACGGAAATGGTCTCGTGGGCGCCGGGCTCGGTAAAGCAGCGGAAGTGCCGGAGGCGATCCGCAAGGGAGTCGAGCAGGCGAAGAAAAACCTAATACGGGTCCCAATTGATGGCACAACCATCCCGCATCGCGTTGATGTCCACTTCGGGGCAAGCAAGGTGATGCTTAAACCGGCTGCCCCGGGCACAGGTGTGATCGCCGGGGGCGCCGTCCGCGCCGTGGTGGAAGCTGCCGGCATCCGAGACATTTTGAGTAAGAACCACGGCAGTAACAACCAGATCAACGTGGTTAAGGCGGCACTAAAGGGCCTGCAGACGTTGCGCACGGCCGACGAACAAGCGGCGGCTCGCGGTAAATCGGTCGAAGATTTCCGAGCGCCGCGGGCGAATCAGTCAATACTGAGCACCGCGGACGAGGATTCCGAGCAGGAGGAAGTCAATGACAGCGCCACGGTTGCTTGAGATTACGTACGTCCGCAGCGCTATTGGTCGGCTGCCACGTCAGCGCCGTACCATCGAGGCGCTGGGTCTCCACCGTCTGCATGAAACTATCCGCAAGAACGATACGCCTGATATGCGGGCAATGATTCACAGTGTCCAGCACTTGCTGAGCTGGCGCGAAGTTCCGGAAGGCGAACTCTAATGCGACTGCATGATCTGAAGCCGGCGCCAGGGTCGTTCAAAACCACAAAGCGGCTGGGGCGCGGTAGTTCCAGTGGACAAGGGACGACCGCTGGCAAGGGAACAAAGGGCCAGAAGGCTCGTGCCGGCGGCACCAAGGCTGGGTTTCGCGGTATGTCATCGCGCAATGCCAGACTTGCCCACCGACGCGGCTTCAACAACAAATTCAAAGTGACCTATCAGCCTCTCAACCTAGCGCGGCTTGCCAGATTTGAGAGCGGCGCCCAAGTCGACGTGACCTCGCTGGTGAGCGCTGGTCTCGTCCACAAGAATAAGGGGCCAGTGAAGATACTGGGTGACGGCGATTTGACCGTTGCTCTCCATCTCGTCGGTCTCAAGGTGTCGGGCTCGGCACGCACCAAGATCGAGGGCGCGGGCGGCACAATCACGGCGATACAGGAGACATCCGGTGATACAAGCAGCGTTTAACGCCTTTCGCATTCCCGATCTGCGCCGTAAGCTGATCTTCACGCTGGGGCTGCTGGTCATCTTCCGCATCGCGGCCCATGTTCCCGTGCCGAACGTGAACCATGCCGCGCTGACCAGTGTACTCAACAACAATAACTTGCTTCAGATGCTCAACATCTTTTCCGGCGGCTCTTTGCAGACATTCTCGATCGCTGCTTTGGGAGTCTATCCATACATCACCGCGTCTATTGTGATGCAGCTTTTAGTGCCGATTATCCCCCGGCTGGAGGAGCTATCGAAAGAAGGAGAGTTCGGCCGCAATCGGATCAACCAATACACACGCATGCTTACCGTGCCCCTGGCCCTTGTCCAGGGCTACGGACAGATGCTGGCGCTGAACAACCTTGGTAGCGGTAACCAGGGCCAAGTATTTTCCAATTTCGGTTTGTTCAGCGGCAGCACGTTCCTGCCGACCATTGCGATTCTGGTCTCTCTGACTGCCGGAACGGTGTTTGCCATGTGGCTTGGTGAGCTGATTACCGAGAATGGAGTGGGGAATGGTATTTCCCTCATCATCTTCGCGGGAATCGTGGCTCGTCTACCTACGTTACTTGGCCAACAGATTTCCGCGGGAAACATCGGCTTCCTGATCATCATGGCGATTATTGCCGCCGGTGTGGTCTTCGCCATTGTGTTCATGTCGGAAGGACAGCGCCGAATTCCTGTGCAGTACGCCAAGCGCATTCGCGGCGGTCGTATGTATCAAGGTCAATCCACGCATATTCCCTTGCGCGTGAACTCAGCGGGCATGATCCCGCTCATCTTCGCCGCGTCGATTGTGATTCTGCCAGGGACGGTTTCTACCTACTTCTTCGCCGCACACCAGCTCTGGCTGCGCAACGCAGCTCACTGGATCTACGGGGTGATGACCACTACGAACTTCGTCTACTGGTTCATGTACTTCTGGTTAGTGATCGGATTCACGTACTTCTACACCGCGGTTACATTTCAACAGCAGAACTTGCCGGAAACACTGCAAAAAAATGGTGGGTTCATTCCGGGGCACCGACCGGGGCGAATGACCGAGCGCTATCTCAACAACGTCCTCACGCGGATTACGTTAGCTGGCGCGTTGTTCCTGGCGATAGTGGCGATCTTGCCCTACTTCATTAGCAAGGCAACCGGCATCAATACGTTCACTTTTAGCAGCACAGCTGTGCTCATCGTTGTTGGCGTAGCCATTGACACGATGAAACAGCTGGAGGCACAGCTCATGATGCGTCAATATGAAGGGTTTATCAACCGGTAACCCATGAGCGTCAGTATCAAGTCGGAGCGCGAGCTCGAGATCATGCGCCAGGTGGGGCGGATCGTCGCTAACGCGCTGGAAGAGATGCGCTGGAGCATCGAGGCGGGCATGACGACCGGAGATCTGGACCGGATGGCCGAGGCGGCGATCCGGCGTCAGGGAGCCGAGCCGGCGTTCCCCTACATCAATGATTTTCCCGGCACAGTGTGTACTTCGGTCAACAACGAAGTGGTGCACGGCATTCCTGGAAAGCGCGTGCTGCGCGAGGGCGATCTAGTCAAACTTGATACTGGTGCTATTTTACGTGGATACCACGGAGATGCCGCCTTGACCGTGGGCGTGGGCAAGGTGAGCGGGGAGGCCCACCGATTGATAGAAGCGACCGAGCAAGCGCTGGTCGTGGGGATTGAGGCTACGCGGGCCGGTGGATTTCTGCATGACATCGGGAATTCGATACAGGATTTCATCGACCCGTTGGGGTTCTCTATAGTGCGCCGGTACGTCGGGCACGGAATCGGCCGGCAGCTCCACGAGGACCCAACCGTGCCGCATTTCCGCCAGTCGACGCGCGGCATGAAGTTGCGCACCGGAATGGTACTGACGATTGAGCCCATGATCAACGAAGGCCGATTTGAAACGGTGACGAGACCTGACGGTTGGACCGTGGTGACGAGGGACGGCAAGCTTTCCGCCCAATTCGAGCACACGGTGGTCATTGGCGAAGACGGCCCAGAGATCCTTACCGTTGCGGATGACGGGCGGACGTGGAGTGTACCACGAGTAGTGGCAAAAAGTGTATCATAAGGGTGCATGTCGCGAAATGTGCCTTGTCGGGAGGCGCGAGCTTTGCAGCCTTGTTTTTTCGAGCCGCACGGTCAGGCACAGGCGACGCACGTAGGTAGGAACGGAGAGCAATGAAAGTATCAGCATCGGTTAAACGGCGCTGCGATAAGTGCCGCATTATTCGGCGTCGTGGAGTGATTATGGTGATCTGCACAGATCCGCGGCACAAGCAGAAGCAGGGGTAAGAGATATGGCTCGTATTGCCGGCGTGGATGTCCCCCGGGAAAAAAGAGTAGAGATTGGCTTGACGTATATCTACGGTATAGGCCCGTCGATCAGTCGCCGTATCCTGGCAAGTACGCAGGTGAGCCCAGATACACGGGTGCGTGATCTCACTGAGAACGAAGTGCAGCGTATCCGCGATGTCATCGACCGCGAGTTTCGAGTCGAGGGAGACTTGCGACGCGAGGTAGCTCTCAACATCAAGCGACTCACGGAGATTGGTTGCTATCGCGGCTTGCGGCACCGCCGTAATCTCCCGGTGCACGGACAGCGCACCAAGACAAATGCCCGCACCAAGCGCGGGGCACGCAAAACGGTGGCCGGTCGCCGCAAGGCTTCGGCGAAAAAGTAACAGGATGATCGGGGTCTTGGCGGCCCTGATCTTCATTCACAAGGAGAAGTATGGCGGATGGGAAGAACTGCACCACGTCGTCCCCACGGACGCCGGCGCGAGCGTAAAATTGTTCCGCGCGGTCAGGCGCATATTCACGCAACGTTTAACAATACCCTGGTGACGATTACCGACATGACCGGAGCGCCCCTCTCCTGGGGAAGTGCCGGCGCCGCCGGCTTCAAGGGTTCGCGCAAGAGTACACCGTTCGCGGCGCAGATGAGTGCTGAGACGGCAGCCCGAAAAGCCATGGAGCATGGAATGCAGACGGTCGACGTCTACGTCAAGGGACCGGGACCGGGCAGAGAGTCCGCCATTCGCGCCCTGCAGTCTACCGGCCTGGGCGTTATCTCGATCACTGATGTTACGCCCGTGCCGCACAACGGCACCCGACCACGAAAACGCCGGCGCGTCTAATCGACGCGCTTTCGAAAGTTCCGCGCTCTGAACAAGGGCGAACACGGATTCTCACCACGCCGCTGCCTCCCGCAGCGGCATCACACTGTACATAACGGAGGCTTAATGGCACGATATACCGGCCCTGACTGCAAGCTTTGTCGCAGAGAGGGCATGAAACTGTTTTTGAAAGGCGAACGCTGCTTGACCAAGAAGTGTGCAATCGAGCGGCGTCCGTATCCACCGGGTCAATCCGGTCAAGCACGGCGGCGAAAGCCGTCCGAATACGCCCTGCAGCTGCGGGAGAAACAAAAGGTTCGCCGTATATATGGCGTGCTTGAGGATCAGTTCCGGCGGATCTATGCTGAGGCGGAGCGGCGACCGGGCATGACCGGTGAAAACTTGTTGCAACTCCTCGAACTACGGCTCGATAATGTCATTTTCCGCATGGGGTTCGGCAGCTCACGCGATCAAGCCCGGCAACTTGTGACCCACGGCCATTTCAAGTTGAACGGTAAGAGAGCCGGCATTCCATCGATGCTGGTCAAACCTGGCGATGAGATCACGCTCCATCCCAGCAGCAGAAAGACCGAGTTCTTCGAGTCAGGCGCCGCGCTGGGTAGCCAGCGCGCACAGCCGCCGCAATGGGTGCAGGTAGACACGACTGCCATGGCAGGCCGTATCCTGGCCCTCCCGCAGCGGACGGACGTCGACGCGCTCATCAGTGAGCAGCTCATCGTCGAGTACTATTCACGCTAATTGCATAAGGGGTAACGCTTTTTGGACGTTTCTTTACCACGAATCGAGTGTACTACCAGTTCGGACACCTATGCCCGTTTCGAGTTGGAGCCACTGGCACAGGGTTACGGGGTCACCATCGGTAACTCGCTGCGCCGCGTACTACTTTCCTCGCTGCCCGGCACGGCGGTCACCGCCGTGCAGATCGACGACATCCGCCACGAATTCTCTGACATCGAGGGAATAAAAGAGGATGTGACCGAATTCATCCTTAACCTCAAAAAGGTGCGCATGCGTTCCTTTTCAGACGAACCTGTTCCCTTAACGATTGACGTAACCAGGGAAGGCAAGGTAACCGCGGCTGATATCCAGACCACCGACATGGTGGAGGTTGTAAACCCGGATCAACACCTGGCGACAATAGATAGTCCTCAGGGCCGGCTTGCTGCCGAAATTGTGGTCCAGCGTGGGACGGGCTATCACGATATTACCGATCAGCGCGACGAGGTCCCGATCGGACAGATACCAGTAGACGGCATCTTCTCCCCAGTAGATCGCGTAAACTTCCAGATCGAGCACACGCGTGTCGGGCAGATGACGAATTACGAGAAGTTGATCCTGGAGGTCTGGACTGACGGCACGATTCATCCGAATGACGCCTTAATCCAGGCGGCGGGAATCTTGACCGACCACTTCCACCACGTGGCCAGTTTTGGTCAGGAGGTGGCGCCAGGAACTGGGAAACCGCAACTCTCTACACGACCGCTCCCTTCCCAGGAAGCCGAGACGCCCATTGAGGACCTTCAGCTTTCTTCTCGCGCGGAGAATGCGCTGAAGCGCGCCGGGCTCTCGAAGGTTGGTCAGCTGGTAACGATGAACCCCGAGGATCTGCTTTCCATTCGCAACTTTGGTCAGAAGTCCTTTGATGAGTTGATTGATCGACTCAAGATGCGCAAGTTGGTACCCGACGATTTTGCTCTATCCCTCGTTCAACACGGGGGCGAGGTCTAGACGCCATTCTGGCGCCGCATACTGAAAGTGATGAGGTAGTGGAGTGAGACATCGAAAGGCGGGCCGCCGCCTCAGCATGCCTACGGATCGACGGATCGCCCTGCTTCGGGGACTTGCAAAGTCCATGTTGTTGTATGAGAGCATTAACACCACCGAAGCCAAGGCGAAGGAATTGCGGCGCTTCGTGGAGCGCCTCGTCACCATAAGCAAACGGGATACCGTCGTAGCGCGACGACTGGCACTCAAAAGGCTGCCCGACAAGCTGGTGGTGGAGAAGCTGTTTGAGGTGTATGGACCGCGGTATAAGGATCGCCCCGGCGGTTATACCCGCATTATCAAGCTAGGTCCTCGTCACGGTGATGCCGCGGCGATGGCGCGTATCGAGTTTGTCGAGCAGGCGGAGGAAGAGGCAGTCTGACAACCCGAAGAGTGTGTTGTCTGGTGGAGTACCTGGGGACGGCGTTTGCCGGTTTCCAGCGGCAACCGGGAAAGGAAACAGTGCAAGGAACCATTGAGCGAGCCATCACGGCCGTCACCGGCGAGACCGCCGCGATCACCGCGGCCGGGCGAACCGATGCCGGTGCGCATGCGCGTCGGCAGGTTATTGCGTTTTCCACCCATAGCACCCTCTCCTCGGACACCTTTCGCCGCGCCCTCAACGCACACCTTCCCGAGAGTGTTGCTGTCACCCGTGTGGACGATGTGCCTTTGGCATTCCATCCGCGCTTTGATGCTTCGAAGCGGACGTACGAGTACTTTATCTGGAATCGCCCCGTGCGCTCACCCTTCTTCGCGGGTCGAGCAACACACGTTCCGTGGTATCTGGATGTGGATCTCATGGATGATGCGGCCTCTGGGCTGGTTGGGATTCGTGATGTGAGCGCGTTCGTCCCGGCGGCGGCTACCGGAGATCGACGGCGTCTGATCTATGCAGCTTCATGCAAGCGAGACGGTGATCTGGTCGTTGTTCGGCTGGAAGCCTCCGGGTTCATGCGACAGATGGTCCGGGCCATCGTGGGTACGCTGATGCAAGTAGGAGCAGGTCGCCGCACCGTCGATGACTTTGTGGCAATCACGGAAGCGGGACGGCGCCAGCTGGCGGGAACCACAGCGCCGGCTGACGGTCTCTACCTGATAGATGTCGAGTATCCGTTCCGCTCCGATACAATCAGTACACCATCATTGATAGACGAACTGCCGCTGAATCGGCATCTGTTCAAGGAGACGCAATGAAGACATATGTGCCCAAGCGGGGCGAGATCGAGCAACGCTGGTATGTAGTGGACGCTGACGGCCAGACCCTTGGTCGCCTGGCTTCTGATATTGCACGCGTGCTGCGTGGCAAGCACAAGGTAACCTTTACGCCGAACGACGACGTGGGCGACTTCGTAGTCGTCGTCAACGCGGAGAAAATAGCCTTCACCGGCAAGAAGCTTACCGATAAGATGTACTACCGCCATTCGGGATATCCCGGTGGCCTACGCGAATTCACGCTGGAGAAAATGCTCCAGAAGCATCCGGAACGCGTTCTGGAAGAAGCGGTACGTGGCATGCTTCCCCATACCAAGCTGGGCGCGGCCATGTATGGCAAATTGAAAGTCTACAGCGGCCCTACACATCCGCATGCGGCGCAGCAGCCCGCTGACCTTGGCGAGATTTTTAGTACGCAGCCATCGGGCGCGCGTTACAACACGGCAAAGGGGTAAACGAACGTGGCAATGCAACACTATACGTACGGCGTGGGACGACGGAAGACCTCCGTGGCCCGTGTCCGCCTGTTTCCGGGAACCGGCGAAATCGTGGTAAATGGCCAGCCGATGGACACGTACTTTGGTGGCAGTCTTTGGACAATGCAGGTAAACGAGCCGTTCCAAGCGATCAACCAGATGGGCCACTTTAACGCCGACATCAAGGTGCTGGGTGGTGGTTTGTCCGGCCAGGCCGGCGCCATCCGTCACGGTATTTCGCGGGCCCTGGTGGCCGGTGATGAGTCCCTGCGGCCCATCCTTCGGAAGGGCACCTTTCTCACGCGTGATGCGCGGATGAAGGAACGCAAGAAGTACGGACTCAAGCGGGCCCGCAAGGCACCCCAATACACCAAGCGCTAATCCAGTGCCCGGGAAACGGTAGGGGCGATCTACGCTCGCCCTGAGGCCATCGTCATAGGGACCAGATTCCGGGTAGGCACCCGATAGGGATGCAGCGCGAGCCGGGACATCGCGGGCGAACGCAGAGGTCGCCCCTACCTATTCGGATGAGTCACTCCTGTTTGAACGCATGCCGATTTGCTGTGGCGCAAGGCTAGGAAATGGCTCCTCGGGCAGCGGGGGCAAATCGTCCAACGACGTGAGGCCGTAATACTCCAGAAACGCGAAGGCGGTGCCGTACTCCCTTGGTCGCCCAATCCCGGCCCGGAGCCCGCGTTCTTCCACCAAACCCCGTGCGAGCAAGGTCTGGAGTGCACGGTCACTGTTCACTCCGCGTGCGGCTTCGATCTCGGCACGAGTAATGGGTTGGCCGTAGGCGACCGCGGTGAGCGTTTCCAGCGCTGCTCGCGACAGCGGTGGTGGTTTGGCTGTACCCAGAAATTTTTGTACCACCTCGCTGTACTCCGGTGCTGTCACCAGTTGTACGTGCTCTCCTTGGACTTGGATTCGTAGCCCGCCGGTACGCCGCCTGAGCAGCTCGTGTAGGAGGCGATTGACCTCATCCTTCCGGGCTCCGCAGGCGCTGGCAAGTGCGGTCAAAGACACTGGTCCACCGGCGACGAGCAGCACACTCTCAATTGCGGCGGCCAGCCAGTCTCTATCCTGCTCGTGAATCTGCTTCCCGCGCTCTCTCGCCATGCTCGACCACGATATCACCAAACAACGTCTGTTGAACGGCGGCAGCTTCATGTCGCCGTACTAACTCGAGGACAGCGAGGAAATGGATAACTACATCGTTTCGGCCGGCGTCGCGCACGACGCGTCGGAACGATACGTGTCGACTGGCCTTCAAACCACGGATGAGCCTGCTCATGGCTGCTTCCAGACGAACGAAGGCGGGAACGTGCACCGCGGCCTGTATCCGGTTTCCGCGTGCATGCAGCTGAAGCCAGGTTTGTCGGAGTACTTCGGGCGGACGTGGTTCAATTTGTCGCTCCACGTTGACGGGAGATCGGAGCGGCGCGATGCTCTCCTGGCCTTCCAACACGCGTAATTCCAGCGATAGGGCGCGGAGCACATCTCGTTCGATCCATGCCGTTGAGGCAGGGCGAGCGCTATCCTCCTCCACCGGGGCCGGTTGGGCAAGCAGCCGCGACGACTTGAGGAGCAGAAGACGTGCGCCGTCGGCGAGGAAGTCACCGATGAGTTCCAGATCGAGCGCGTCAGTTTCGGCTAGGTATTCAGTGAATTGAGCGATGATCACCGAAACCGATACGTCCTCCGCGGCTACCCGCTGATCGCTGGCCAGGCGAGTGAGCTCGCCGATATTGCCCTCAAAGTCAGGCAAGGACAATTGGAAGGAGGCTCTGTCAGTACTCATACGGTTATAGGGCACGCTGGACAGAGTAATTGGGCGATGTGGAGCACAGCGGGGTCAATAATCGTACTGAAGATGCCGACCTGCGGACCCAGAATGAAGATGAGGAGGAGCAATAATGGACCGTATTGCTGCAGCGGTGCCAGGGAGTACATCTGACGAGCGGTGAGGAAACCGCCGATTACCGAGAAACCGTCAAGAGGAGGAATCGGAATCAGATTGAAGACGAAGAGTAAGATATTGAGTTCCAGCGCGAGAAATATAAAGTTCTGCTGATCCAGGGTGAAATTGAACGATCCATTGAAGGATGCGGAGAGAATGACTCCGAGAATAATCGCCAAGAGCAAATTGGACAGGGGCCCGGCAATAGCCACAATCGCGTTGCCACGCTGGGGACCGAATTTCAGGTTGGTTGGAGTTACGTGCGTTCGACCGTAGGCGAAGCCGAAGTTGGCGATTGAGGTGATCAGCAGAAGCATGATCCCGACCTGATCCATGTGGACGAGAGGATTGAGGGAGATTTCGCCGAGTCGCCGGGGAGTCGGATCACCCAGGCGGTCGGCGACGATCGCATGCGCCAGCTCATGGATGTCGATGGCGATCAGCAGGATGATGATAGTTTCGATAGCCCGCTGGATATCGATGGGGCCGAAGAGCGACATGGACACCTCATCAACGTGGAAAACGGGCCGATGATCCGGCCCGAGAGTGATGCATTATAGCGCACGAACAGTACGCCCGTTGGTGCAGTGGTCATCCTTTGGCTACAATAGAGGAGACGCTGCGGCGCGTGCTGTGGTGATGTACTGAGAGATCGAGGGTAACGTGCCGCTGTACGAGTATCAATGCCTGGCGGATGGCCACCGCTTTGAGGCCCGCCATGGCATGAATGACGAACCGGTCAAGGCTTGTCCGGAGTGTGGCGCGGCGGTTCGACGCATCATGCAGCCGGTGGGGATTGTGTTCAAGGGAGCCGGGTTCTACGCTACAGATTCGCGCTCCGGTAAGCGTTCTACTAAGCCGGCGGACTCAGCTCAATCATCGGACGGAGCATCGTCCGACAAGGGGAAAGAGACATCCGATACCGCTTCGCCAAAGTCCGGTGAGAAAGCGGTATCCACTGGCGACACGAGCAAGCCGGCGAGAGGCGGGGATACAAAGACGCCGGCATCTAGCAGCGATTCCTCGGCAGCCAGCTAGAGCGGTTTGAGTCGATCCCTATTTCTTCTTGTAAAACTTTTTCAACTTCGGCCGGTGATCGGTGTCTTCATAGGCCACCGGCTCGACGCTGCGTTGTGCCGCTTTCTCTTCAAGGTCTCCTTCGAGTCCAAGCAGATCGAGGCGCACGTCCTCATCATTCAGGGCCTCGGGCAGTTGCATGATGCGGCGAAGCACTTGCAGTCGTGTAAAACTGAGACTGCTTTCGCGCTGGCTTTCCGCTCGCTGAATCATCTGGTCCACAACGAGCATGGTCTTGGGATTCGCCCGTTGAACCTCGAGGTCGGCCCTCACTGCCTCTAACTGTTCATAAATATTCATACTGCTCTCTTTCCCACCACTGCGAGGCGATGCGACCCGCATGGCCGCTATGCCTCGGCAAATCCGTTCTCCAGCTCGTCGATAACGTCGTCATGGAGCAGATCGTCGCTGAAGAGGCCGACTTCGCGTCCAGCGAATACGCGTAGGAGAAAATCTTCGCGTGCTCCCTCACTGGAGAGGACAAGATCTTCGTCGATCTGTTCGATAAGCTGCGCCAAGTCCTCATCTCCGAGTTCATGGTCGAGCACCAGCGTGCCGAACACTTCGCGCACCCCGAAGTGCAGATCGAGGTGACCGAGGTGTTCGTCGTTGTTGAGCACCTGGTACTGCTCCGATGATGCCGTACGGCTCTGGCGATGATACACCGGTTTCATCACGATGCTAACCTCCGTGGTTTCGAACCCACGCACTCATGGGCGACCGCGCTCCCCACGGCTGTGCCGTAGAGCGCTTCCGTGGCGTTTAACGAGAGCAAAGAGCCCGGCGTCTCGCTGCCACACAGTGTAGTGACACCGGCGTTGCTCACCCGTACCTGGTGAAGGTGACGCAGCTCGAGGGACAGGGCGGCGGCAACGAGTGTCTGAATCACCACGGAGTGGGTGACCACTGCGACGTTCCCGAGTGGATAGCGTTCAAAAACGTCACCGATGGTGGAGAGTGCGCGTTCCTGGACACTCTGCACGTTTTCGCCGCATGGAAAGGTCACTTTCTCGGGGTGGAGGTACCATTGATCATACATGTCGGAGTATTTTCGCCGTATTTCGTCGACCAGCAATCCTTCCCAGATTCCCTGTCCCATTTCGGTAACGCGGTTGTCGATCTGGAGCGGCGCGCCCGTAACACGAGCCAGCTCATCGGCAAGGTAGTGCGCGCGTCGGAGCGGACTTGAGACGATGGCATCCAGATCGCCACGGGCGAATGATTGCGCCACCAGACGTGCCTGCCGCCGTCCCTCCGCGCTTACCGGCGACTCCAGTCGGCCTTGATAGCGCTGCTCCACATTCCAGGTGGTTTGCGGGTGACGAAGCAGGAAAACGGCTGTCATATCTCAATTATAGTCCGGCCCCGTTGGTGCCCGTGATTATGCGTCTCGCGGAGCCAGTACCTCTAGAGTGTCGGCAATCTCCTGCAGGTTGCAGCCCCGTGGCAGCGTGACAATTGGCAGCATGACACCCTCCGCGCGAAATGCATCCAGCCGCTCACGCGCGGCTTCGGTCGTGGTGCCCAAAGTGCAGCAATCGAGCAGTCCTCGGCTGACTGCGTTCACCGCGGAAAGTCGATCACCAGCCTGCCAGTGATCGCGGATAAGGGCGGCGTCACGCTCAAATCCCAACCGACTTATGTACCGCCCGTAGAACGAACCCATACCACCGATGTAGTAAGCAAGCTGCTGTGCGAGCAGCCGCTCGCCGCAAGGAGCGATCGCCGCCGGCAAGTATGCCGCGACGGTGAGAGAGTCGGGATTGCGACCCGCCTGGCAGGCACTGTCGTGGAAGGTTTCCAGGAGCGGACGGAGGTGTCCGAGCGGGGCAAAGATGGGCAGCCAACCATCGGCGACCTCACCGGCGAGGCGCACATTTCGTGGTCCCAACGCGGCGAGATAGATCGGGACTGGCGTCGACGGTGGATTGCTGAGCCGAAAGCCGCGGAGATCCATACCCTCACCCTCATAGGCCACTTCTTCGCCAGAGAGCGCTGCGCGGATGATGGAGATGTAGGCACGTGTGCGCTCGAGCGGCCGGCTAAAGGGAACGCCGTGCCAGTGTTCCACGACAGTAGGCCCGCTCGCGCCGAGGCCCAAGATGAAGCGGCCATTCGACAACTCCTGCAATGTGGCCGCCGTCTGGGCTATAAGCGTGGGCGACCGGCTATAGACGTTGAGAACCCCCGAGGCAATGGAGATGCGGCTGGTGGCGCCGCATGCCATGGCGAGAACGGAGATGGCATCCCATCCCCAGGTCTCCGGAATCCACAGCGAGTGATACCCGAGACGGTCGGCAAGAGCCGCCAGCGTGCGGGTCTCAGCGAGTGAGAGATGCTTGCTGGCAGACAGCGAAACGCCGAGAGGCCGAGAGTTAATCGACATAACATTCACCGCTTTCGATTTGTCCAGCACGAGGTTTTCGTTTGATGTCGTATTCCCGCAGCAGGAGAGAGACAAACTGCGGCGTGCAGCCGAATCGGCGAGCGATCTCCGCCTGCGTCAGGCGCTGCTCGCAATACAGATCAAGGAGTAGGGCGGGATTTAGCTGGTCTTTGATGCCCTTGCCGGCGCCGGTATTGCGGTATCGAGTCTTACGCGGCATGATGGTTACACATTCTTCGTCACGTAAACTGAGGTAACGGGTTACACGGCGTGCGCCGCTGGGACGTGGGCGGTCACGCTTGATCCGCAAGGGGATCTACATGCAGAATAGCCGACCACTCGCCCGAACCCTTCTCCTCAGTCTCGCCACGGGTCTTCGCTCCACAAGTGGCATCGCCGCGTTGAGCCGAGATGCATCGACAGGCAGGCACCCACTTGGAGCCGGGCCGCTTCGGCAGCTGGCGATCCCGGGCGTCGCAACTGCGTTGACGCTTGCCCAAGCCGGCGAGGTGGTTGCGGACAAGCTGCCGTTCTTGCCCAATCGCACTGAATCTGCGTCTCTCGCTGGCCGAATGGCTCTGGGCGCGCTGATTGGAATTCTCATTCTTCGCAGCCGGCACAAGGATCCTTGGCCCGCTGCCGCGCTGGACGCTGGAGTAGCCGGCGTGGCTACCTTCGCGGCCGTGCGTCTGCGAGTCTTTCTCACCGGGCGCGGTGTTCCCAATCCCGTCGCGGGACTCTTGGAAGATGGGGTGGTTGTTGCTCTGCTCCGGGCAGCAAGCACTCAAGACGCATGAGTGGAGACAGCACGACGCGGGTCCGAATTCGAATCCGCGGCAAAGTCCAGGGCGTCAGCTTCCGGTACTGTGCTCAGCAGCAAGCAGTGCACTTGGGACTCGCGGGCTGGGTACGCAACTGTCCGGACGGGGCCGTAGAAGCTGCGGCCCAGGGAGATGCTGGCGCGGTGGAACAATTTGTGGCCTGGGCGCGCCAGGGGACGTCCGGCGCCGATGTTGACGACGTGACGGTTGAGCGGCTGGAGCCGCAGCACAACGAGCGCGAGTTCCGCATAGTCCACTAGGCGCAGCATCCTCAAGCGCAGAGCCTGCAATGGTTCCTCTCGGAGTCCACCTGGGATGCCGAGGCCGTGAACGAGCGACGGATTGCGATGCTGCGTGCGGACCCAGTAACCGCGCCGACCGAGGACGGCGTGCTGGTAATCGACGAACACGGCGGGTGTAAATGCCGGTGAGGAAGTGGGGCAGCAAGACCGCACACATCGGCAAGCAATATCTGGCCAACCTCTCGCAAGATCGACACCGGGGTGGTGAGTGTGACGAGCCTCTGGGCTGATGAGCACGTGTACTATCCCCTTCATGTCGAGCCTTACTCCCCGGCGCATCACTTCGCGGAGGGGAAGGCCGATCCGGACTTTCGGACCAAACTGGCAATCGCGGTGGAGCTGATCCAGCGTGCAGTCAACGCCGGGATCCCGTTCCGTGCCGTGGTCGCGGACTGCTTCTACGGCGAGGATCGTGGCGTCCAGCAGGGCATTCGTGATCTCGGCAGGGGCTACGTGCTCGCGCTCAAGCCCTCCCACGCCTGGTGGCATCCGATTGACACCAGTGGCTCCCTTCAGGAGGCGGCCGAGGCAGTTAAATGGGACGGATCACAGGCGCCGGGCGCGTGGGTGCAAATCGAGCGAACCTTCCGTGACGGCCACACCGAGACCTGGTGGGCGCTGGAGGTGGACGTCGGCCCGTATGGCCCGACGAAGAGTATCCGGGCAGTCGTGGCAACCACTGATCCGACGACGCTACCCGGACACGCCACCTGGTATCTCACGACCAATCTCCCCGCGCCCGGATCAGTACACGCAGGGCAGGAGGGCGCACTGCCGCCTGCTGATCTGGCCGAGATCGTGCGGCTGTATGGCTTGCGGAACTGGGTGGAGCAGAGCGACAAGCAGACCAAAGGGGCACTCGACTGGAGCCAGTATCAGGTACGGACCGATCGTGCCATCCGGCGACACTGGGCCTTGGTCTGCTGCGCCTTCTCGTTCTGCTGGTACCACCACAGCCGCTTAGCCGAGAGCGGCATCAACGGAGCCCAGGCTGACCCTGTCGCCCAGGAGACGACGGGGCGGGGGGAAAATGGAGGGCACGCAGCCGCCGCGGCCGCAAGTCTCCTGGCCGGTAGCGCTGCGGACGGTCCGGGCATGGCTGGAGCCGTGGATCATGCTCTGGCGCTATTGGATCGGGTGGTCGAATCGGCCCCCACCTCGGCAACTCCAGCTGCTGCTTGACCACCTCCACTGCGGCCACGCCATTCGCCTCTACCTCGTGCCATGACCCCTTCTCAACAAACTACCGTTATACGGAATCCGTGATGAATGGGCCCTGAAATAGAACGCTGCTTATGGTATGCAAACTCCCCGTACACTCCTACCTTCCCGCTCCCGACCTGATCGCCGCGCTAGGCCCAGTTTCAGACACCGTAAACACTCCTCAGCCCGCAGTCCGTCGTAGCGTTCGGTCGCGCCGCCGAGGACGGCACGTTCCGTCGCCAGGGCGGCGTTGTGCAGGAACGTGAACGCGTCCAAGTCATCCCTGGAGAGATCGCTGAGTTCGACTGGCTGAAGCTCCATCGCGTCCTCGACGCCGCCCTGGTCGTTGACGCTGACCTTGGGCGAGCCGTCATCGTTGAAGGTGTCTACCCGGTGGAGGGCATACCTTCTTTCGAAAATTGCCAGAGCGACCGATCCAGAACCCGCATGTCCACATCACATTTCCGAGCAAGGTCCCGGCAGTACACCGTATAGGCC
>JBPCKK010000092.1:0-16025 GCA_051004335.1 Chloroflexota bacterium | reverse complement strand
TTTGGCAGGGGGTCACGCATCCCAATCGATGTCCTGCCCCGGTGGATTCATCCGGAAGGGGTCCAAACGTGTCCCGCAACGTAACGACCGACCTGAAGCTGATCGTCCTAGTGCTCTCCCTCGGGCTCGACACACTTGTTGTTGCCGTAGCCCTCGGTATCAGCGGATTAGGACGGTTAAATCGCCTGCGGGTCGGCGTGAGTTTTGCCCTGTTCGAGGGTGGGATGCCCGTGATTGGCTTCTTTGTGGGCAGGGCCGCCAGCGGTGTACTGGGCGACATTGCCTCCTTCGCGGGCGCCGCCGTTCTCTTTGGCGTGGGCGTGTACATAGTCTACGAGAGCTTGTCCGGTCGGGAGGATGCGGATTTTGCAATCGAGAGCTGGCGTGGACTGCTTCTCACCTCTCTCTCCGTGAGTCTTGACGAATTGGTGGTCGGATTCAGTATGGGTGCTCTTGATCTCCCGGTCGCCCTGGCGGTGATACTCATTGCCTGCCAGGCATTCATCCTCACGCTCGCCGGCACGGCGCTGGGTAACCGCATCGGCGAGGGGCTAGCCGAACGAGCGGAACTGGTGGCTGGGGTGGTTCTAGCCGGCCTTGCCGTAGTGCTCGTTAGTACGAAGATTGCCGGAGTGGGATAAGAGACATGGCGGAACTACTGAACAATGGGCAAAGCAAATGAGAACCGTGAACCACGTCCAATCTCGCTGACCACGGTGAGGCGGCTGCCGTGAAGTTCCAGCAGGTGTCGCGCGATGGCCAGGCCTAGTCCGGCGCCTTCCGCCCGGTTACGCCCTTTGTCGACTTTATAGAATCGCTCGAACACACGGGCCGCCTCGGACTGGTCCATGCCCATGCCGGTGTCGGCCACCTCCACACTGACGCCGCGTCCCTGGCGGACGGCGCGCACAGTTACACAGCCCCCATTCGGGGTGAATTTTATAGCGTTGTGCACCAGGTTCATCAAGACCTGCTCGAGCCGCTTCGGATCGGCGCGTACTTCGGGGATGATATCCGGCGCGTCCAGCTCAATCCCCACCCCCTTCTCCGTGGCGGTGGGCGCCAGTCGATTGATCACACCTTGCAGGAGGACGAGCAGGGGGACAGACTCCTGGTTCAGGGTTAGCACACCGGTCTCCAGGCGGGACAATTCGAGTAACTCTTCGACCAGCCGCGCCATGGCCATGGTCTCAACTTCGATCCGATGAAGAAAGTGCGCCGACGCGTCCGGATCGTGAATGGTACCTCGCTGGAGCGTTTCCACCAGAAGATTGATGGAAGCCAGTGGTGTGCGCAGCTCGTGGGACACATTGGCCACGAAGTCGCGGCGTACCGTTTCCAGATAGCGAAGGTTCGTGATGTCTTCAACTGTGGCCACCACCAGAACCGGCACTCCGTTGCCGTCGACAATAGGCACGAGATGAAAGCGCAGCAATCGATCAGGATCAGGCGCATATGACTCGTGGACGACCGGGCGGCGATCGTGGAGAGCCTCGCCCACGGCGAAGCCAAAATGGACATCGCGCACGGCTGTTCCGGCTGGACGTCCGATGTCGCCGCGGTAGAGCAGCAAGTCGCGAGCCTTTGTATTCAGCGCCAAAAGGATCCTCTGATCATCCAGCAGAAGAAAGCCTCGAGTGTCGTCGGCAGCGTACTGCTGCAGCACGTCGTCATACTCAACCCCGGCCTCGATCACTAGCGACTCCACCGCGGCCAGATCGGGTCCGCGCTGGTCTATCGTCATCGGCCAGCTTCCGGCTGACCGGAGGCAAATGCGTAGCCAACCCCGTGGACCGTGCGAATGGCATGGAGCACACCAACCTGCTCTAACTTCGCACGCACGCGGCGCACATGGACATCCACTGTGCGTTCTCCGACAAATTCGTGACCCCACACGGCATGCAGGAGCCGATCGCGCGTGAGGACAACCCCTGGATGCCGCATCAGATAGACCAGTAGGTCGAACTCCTTCGGTTGCAGCGCTATGTGGGCTCCGGCGCCGGCGACCTGTCGCTGCTGGGTGTCCACTTCCAGGTCGCCCCAGTGGAGGGGCTCGTCGCCCAACCCCTGGCGATCCATCTCGACCCGACGTAGATTGGCTTTCACCCGCGCCAGTAGCTCACGCAGAGCAAAGGGCTTGGTGATATAGTCGTCAGCGCCGATCTCCAGACCCAGAACACGATCGACATCCTCATCCCGGGCAGTGAGAATGACAATGGGCACCGTACTGAAGGTGCGCAACTCGCGACAGATATCGAACCCGCTGCCGCCGGGTAGCATGAGATCGAGGAGGACCAAATCAAAGCGCTCAGCGCGGAGCATCCGCCGGGCAGTGACGGCGTCGGCCGCCACCAGCGGAGTGTACCCTTCCTGACGAAAGTTGTAGCTCAGCGCCTCGCTCAGGGTGCGATCATCTTCAACCACAAGAATTTTGGCCACGTCTCTCCTCCGTGATCACGGCTCCATTATGGGATAGTTGGCCCATAACGGGACCTCTCAATGAATCATGGCTGGTGCACTGGCAAACTTAGTGCTCCCCTCGACCATTGCGTGCACCCGGTTCTGCGTGTCTCGTGCACCCGGACGTCTACAATGACGATACAAGGTTCATACCATCGAGAGTAGAGGAGAGTACCGGCATGGCAAAGTCTCGGCGGCCCAAGGAAACGAGTGAGATCGCGCGGCGCAAACTAACGGACGCACAAGCAAAGCTTCAGTCCGCCCAGGAGAAGCGCGCGCGAACCGTTACACGCGCTGAGCACAAGATCGAGGACGTGCGCCGGCGCGAGGCGGTCCGCGTGGACAAGGCCACTCAGGTGGTGGAGCGCCGCGCGACCAAAGTGGCCCGCGCCGAAGCGAGCTTAGTCGCTCTCCAGAGCAAAGAACAGTCGAAAAGTAGTAGTAAGGCGGCTTCCGTGGCTCCGGCAAGTGGATCTTCTTCCATCACGGCAGGTAGTCCCGAGCAAGCGGCCGACGTGCTTGAGGACGCGCAGATCGAGACGATTGAGCGGGAGGACGATTCCGCGTTTGTCTTGCCGGGTACCGCGGCCCAGGATGCCGTCGAGGCGAAGGTTGCCGGCGCCGGCAATGGTCTGAACTCGTATGCTCTGCGACTGCTTACCACGCTGCGCGACACGTTTCCCGAGAGCGGCGCCACCTATACGGACTGGTTAGCCGCCGCCGGCATGGCCAAGCGCACGTTTCTCAGTGCGCGCACCATGCTCGTCGACGCGGGTCTGGTGCTGCGCGATGGCGATGGACAGGGAGCGCACTATCGTCTCGCGCCGGCCGCGTCCCAGGTACTGGCGACTCGGTAGAGCGACTGCCATTGATGCTGTATCGGTAGGGGCGGCCCGGGGTGCCCTCTGGTTCCGCCCGCCGGTCTGCGGACCGGCCTGTGTCCCTGGTTCGAGACTTCCGCGTGTTGCTACAGCTACACGCAATCAGAATACGCATTCCTGCCTTGACGTAACCTCACCCAAGCAACGCGCCCTCGCGCATTCCCTGTCGGGTGATCATTATGCGTTCCACTCGATAGAAGCGGGCAATCTCCCCAAGCGTTCCGGCCCCGGCCGGCAGTACTTCAGCTCGTTCGGGACGGATCTTGTAGCGTTCCGCGATGTCGGCGGCTGGCGTGGCGCCGAGAAGTTGGACCACGTGTTCGAGGTCGCGTGGCTCCAGTTCAATCAGATCGCCCTTTCGGCCGGCGACCAGCGCGACATTGGTTGCCGTGCCGCCGGTGAAGATGGCCAGGTGCGCCTCTACCGGTGGTAGACGCTCCAGTTGCTCGCGGATATACG
Organism: Chloroflexota bacterium; assembly: GCA_051004335.1. Lineage (GTDB taxonomy): Bacteria > Chloroflexota > UBA5177 > UBA5177 > UBA5177 > CAVSUG01. The sequence goes on along the minus strand of JBPCKK010000092.1, from coordinate 12,225 downwards.
CGCGCAAACGCCGCATATCCGCTCCATCGGGAGGATCCCCCGGCAGGAACCGTTCGCTCAAACGGCCAGAGCCCAGTGGCTCGGAACGCTGCCAACACATCCCTTCTTCAGTAGCGTAGATCACTTCCGCGCTGCCACCGCCCAGGTCGACAATCAGAGCGCCGCCCTCCAGATTTATTCCCAAAGTGGCTCCCCGAAACGTAAGGCTCGCTTCCTCATCGCCGGAAATAATCTGAACCTCGACACCGGTCTCATCGTGGACCCGACGAACAAAGGCCGCGCCGTTAGTGGCCTCGCGCACCGCACTGGTGGCAATGGCGCGCAGGTCCACTGCCCCCTGCTCAGCAGCCACCGAGGAAAGGCGACGTATCGCTTCCACACCGGCATCCATACGGTCATCGCTGAGTCGCCCCGAGGAGTCTACCCCACGTCCCAACCGCACAAACTCGCTTCGATCCAGCACTGAGCAAACACGTCCTTCCTTCACATCCGCTACGAGCAATCGGATGGTATTGGAGCCGACATCGAGGACGGCACGGGGCATGGAGATCTCCTAACGCTCTGTGTTCACGTGGGCCGGTCCGCCGTGGCCGGCTCGCGCTCATTGTTGGGAGGCGGCGTCCGGACCGCTCACGGATTATTCAGGCTAATACGAGGCGCGCAGGAGAGACTCCGCCTCGCGCTCGGCGTGGGGCATGCCGCAGTGACGGAGCAGATACACCGTGCGGTCTATATCATAGGGTACGCGCACCTGGTGCACCGACCTGGTATCATTCTCCCACGAGGCTACAGTGTACCCTGCGCGGCGATCCAGGTCTTTGGGATGGCCGACGCTGGAGACGTCGGCCAATAAGACTCCATGGATCGGGCGCAGGTACGGGATATGCAAGTGGCCGAATGCCAGCATTTCCGCGGTTACATCGGCCAAGTATGGCACCAGCTCTTCCTCACGCATTGTGGGATACAGCTGGTGTTCCAGGTCACGCGGATTGGCGTGCACGACCAACACGCGCTCGCGCCCCTCATCGTGCACCTGTCGTGCAAAGGGGAGACTGCTGAGAAAGCTGAGTCTCTCCTGCCCCAGTTGTTCGCGGGTCCACTCCACGACTTCCCGTTTCTTTGGCTTGGTGTCCGGTGGAGGCGATACCAAGTCCTGGTCGGTGTTCCCCAGGAGCAACTCCCAGCCCAACTCGCGCAGCAGATCAAGCGTTTGCGCCGGCTCCGGCCCCTCGAGACAGAGATCGCCCGCCACGATGACCCGATCGTGCGGCGGCAGATGCTCCGCTACAGTCTGGAGTGCGGGGAGGTTGCCGTGGACATCGGACATGAGGATGACACGCATGAACGAGTGTAGCGTGTGGTCATCTTAGGTAAACCGATTGATGACCATCTGATCCGGGTAGAATGTGGCAAGAGCGCTGCCAGACGGGAGGGTCGAAACCGTGGTGGAGCAGGCGAAGGGTACAAGGCCGCGTAAGAAGGCGCCGGCGAACGGCAAGCTGGATCTCCATGCTCCCGCGCTGTACATAAATCGCGAGTTGAGCAACCTTGAGTATTTTGAGCGCGTGCTCCAGCAAGCGTGCGAGCCACGCCATCCTCTCCTGGAGCGGGTGAATTTCCTCGCCATCATCAGCGGCATGCTCGATGAGTTCTTTATGGTGCGTGTCTCCGATCTGCAGGATGAGATTGCCGAGGGATTCGCCGAGCCGTCACCCGACGGCATGACCACAGTCCAGCAGTTGGCGGCGATTCGCAAGCGCACGGCAGCCATGCTGGCCCAGCAGCATCGCATCTTTTGCCAGAGTTTGCTCCCCGAGATGAGCCAAAACGGCATCCGCATCCAGGACCTTCAGGATCTCAGTACGCAGCAACGCGCCGCTCTGCGTACCTATTTCGAACGGGAAGTCTTTCCCGTGCTCACGCCTCTGGCCGTGGATCCCGGTCATCCCTTCCCGCACATTTCGAATCTCAGCGTGAACCTTGCCGTGGAGCTGGCCGGCGAGGGCAGCGAGACGCGCTTTGCCCGCGTCAAGATCCCCAACGTGATTCCGCGCCTGGTGCACGTTGAGGCGATTCTTGGTCAGCACGTAAACGGCAAGAAGGGTCGCTATACCTATATCTGGCTCGAGCAGTTGATTGCGTATAACCTGGGCACCCTGTTTCCCGGCGTCCCGGTGCGCGGCTCGTATCTCTTTCGCGTTATCCGTGACGCGGACATCGAGTTTCATCAGGAAGAAGGAACCGACCTGCGCATCTCCGTGGAACGTGGCTTGCGCCAACGCCGCTTTGGTGAGGGTGTCGCCGTTCTCGTCGAGCAGGGCATGCCCGAGCAGATCCGAGCGGTGTTGACCCTCGGTCTACGCGTGGAACCGGACGAGATCTATGCGGTGGAACGCCCTCTAGGTCTGGACAGCCTCAAGGAATTGACCTCCCTTGACCGCCCCGATTTGAAGTATCCGCCGCTCGTGCCGCGACTGCCCGCCGCAGTTACCGCCGGAGAGCCGCTAGTCAGCGCTCTTGACCGGCACGATATTCTGGTCCATCACCCGTATGACTCATTTGCTCCGGTGGTCGATCTCTTGACTTCGTCGGCGCGCGACGATAGCGTGCTGGCCATCAAGCAGACGCTGTATCGAGTGGGTACCGACTCCCCGGTGGTCGCCGCGCTGCTCGATGCGGTCAACCATGGCAAGCAGGTGGCCGTGCTGGTGGAGCTGAAGGCGCGGTTCGATGAGGCATCCAACATCGAGTGGGCCACCGAGCTGGAACGGGCCGGCGTGCACGTGGTCTACGGCTTTGTCGGCCTGAAAACGCATGCCAAGGTCTTGTTAGTTGTCCGCAAAGATCGAGATGGTATCCGGCGCTACGTTCATGTAGGTACCGGCAATTACAACGTGCAAACCGCGCGATTGTATACCGATTTGGCGCTCTTCACCGCCGATCCGGATTTTGGCGCCGACGCCACCGATCTCTTTAATTTTCTCACCGGATATTCGCAGCAAACCACCTATCGGCGGTTCCTGGTGGCACCGCTCAATCTGCGCCAGGGTCTGTTGCAGCGCATCGAGCGCGAAATTGAGCTGCACCGCAAGGAAGGCAAGGGGCATCTTATCTTCAAAATGAATAGCCTGGTGGACGTCGAGTTTATCCGCGCCCTGTACCGCGCCTCAGAAGCTGGGGTCAGGGTTGACCTGATCGTGCGTGGCATCTGCTGCCTGCGTCCCGGCATGCCCAACTTCAGCGAGAATATACGTGTCATCTCGCTGGTTGGACGTTTCCTGGAGCACAGCCGGGTGTACTACTTCCGCAATGGCGGGAATGCCGAAATCTACGCAGGCAGCGCTGATCTGATGCCGCGCAACCTAGAGCACCGCGTCGAAGTGCTCTTTCCCATCCTGGCGCTCGACCTACGCGAGCGTGTTCTTCGCGACATTTTGCAGTGCCAGCTGCGTGACACGGTGAACGCCTGGAAACAACACGCCGATGGAAGTTACAGCAAAGTGCGCGCGGAGAGCGGCAAGCCATTCGATTCACAGCTCTCGATGATGGAGCACGGCGCCTAAGCGGCGCGCACGTTGCAATGGCGCCGGCACGTCCCGTTCGCGATTTGCACTGCGATGACGAGTTTCGCGTGGCGGCGGGCAAGATCATCTGGTCACGCTGCCACGACATGCTGTCCTTCTGGGAATCCGCCAAACGGGGAAAGGATGCGGACGCGATCCACGACATGCGCGTGGCCTCTCGGCGTCTGCGCGCCGCCCTTGAGGTCTTTCGGGATGCCTTTCCGGCTCGGCGGCTCAAGCCACTGCTCGACGAAGTGAAGGCGCTGGCCGATGCCCTGGGCGCGGTTCGCGACCTTGACGTTCAACTCGAACGGCTCAACAGCGACCTTGCGGGACGGCCATCGGAGCAGCAAGCGGCCTTGCAGGCGCTCATCGCTGACTTGGCCGTTGAACGTGGGGAAGCACGCCGGCGATTGAAGTCGACGCTGTCCGCGGCGGAGAGCAGCGATTTTTCCCGACGCTTCCTTTCATTTGTCGCCCAGGAGGCGCTGTGATGGCGAAGGCGAAGCGAGTCACTGGGATTCGGCCGCGACGGTCGCTGGCGGAGAATGCTCCCCGCATCCTCAACGGTCGCCTCGACGAACTCTTGTCCTTTCATACGGCTCTCAATGAGCCGGCTCTCGTTACCGAACTGCATGGTATGCGAATTGCCGCCAAGCGGCTCCGGTATTCAGTCGAGGTGTTCGAGGTCTGTAATCCCCATACGAAGCCGGTACTCAAGAGCCTGAGCGACCTGCAAGAACAGGTGGGCGCTATTCACGACCTCGACGTGCTGATCGTCCTGCTCCGCGACCGGCTGGCCGGGCTGGGTCCGGATGAAGTAGCGGAGGCGAAGGCAGTTGCCGCCGGTGGTGAATCGACCGAGGAACAGAGTGCTCGTCTGCGGGAAACTCTTCGGGACCGCGCGGAGGAACCGGAGCGGCTCGGCCTGCTTGGGCTGATCGGCGGTAAGTTGGTCGAGCGGGATCAACGCTACGGCGAACTGCGGGAACGCTGGACTCCGGTCCGTCTGGGGGAATTGGCCAACCAGATTCGCGCGTTGAGTGAACCGGCGGCGACCGCGGGCGAGGCGGAGATGACGAGAGAGGAGGCTCTGTGATGCACGTACTGGGCATCGATCTGGGTGGAACCAAAGTGCTGGCCGGGGTGGTCGATACCAAAACGGGCGAGGTACTGTCCACCGTAAAAAAGCGCACGCGCGCCGAGCACGGGCCCGATGATCTGATTCGCCGCCTGATTGATGCCGCCAAGCAGGCACTCGCCGAGAGTGGCGTGGATGCGGATCACGTGAAGCGCGTGGGCATCGGCGTCGCCGGCCAGATTGACCGGGACGCGGGCCTGATCATTGCCGCGCCCAATTTGGCGAATATGAGCAACGTAAAGCTCGCGGAGATCGTGAGCAAGGCGTTGGACAAGCCGGCCCTTATCTTCAATGATGTGGAAGCCGCCGCCGGCGGCGAGGCCGCCTTTGGCGCCGGGCAGGGCAAGAAAGACTTCCTCGTGGTCTTCGTCGGCACCGGCATCGGCGGCATGATCTACCGCGACGGGCAGCCCTATACCGGCGCTACCCACACCGCCGGAGAAATCGGGCACATGGTGGTGGATATGAACGGCCGTATCTGCGGCTGTGGCGGCACCGGCCATCTAGAGGCGTATGCTTCGCGCACCGCCATCGTTCGGGTGATGCTGGCGGCGATGCATGCCGGCCGGGAAAGCGTCCTCCGTGAGGTCGCCATCAACATGGACCCGAATGATCCGGGGGGCAGCGGCATTCGCTCCAAGGCGATTGCCCAGGCGGTGGCGAGCAATGATGCGCTGGTCCAGGAAACGCTGCTCACCGCCGCCGATTATCTCGGCGCCGGTTTGGCCTCGGCTATCAACTTCTACAATCCGCCGCTGATCATCCTGGGTGGCGGCTTGACCGAGGCGGTGGATCTCTTTTTCCAGGCAGTGGTGACCCGCACCAAGAACGGTGCCCTTGTTGTCCCCCGGCGTGAAGTGGAAATCGTGCGTACCGGCTTAGGCGACAATGCCGGCATCGTGGGCGCCGCTGTGCTGGCGGGAGGGCATGCGGAGGTGTAGCAACCTTGATTCTTCCCGCGTCCGCCTTCGTCTGAGCTGGCTGAATTGCCGCTGAACGCGAGACAGGTGGGGTAGGGACGTTGGTCCTCTCTGCGTCCGCTTTGGCCCCAATGAGCACGATGCTGCTCCGGCGGTTGGTCGTCCACCGGACCTCCGCGGTGGAACTGAGCGTCGAGCGGAGGAGAGACGTTACGAATGCGGGACGCCGCGGGCGGACGCAGACAGGAGCCGGGCGTCCCTACATTGCCTACCACGCCGTCGACAGCACGACCTTCCCTGTCTTATCTCCCACGAATATCGCAAGCGTGGTCGCGGGCGGCGGCCTGTTAGCCGGAGGGTTGCCGATCCTGCCGCCCGAGCACGGGATGAATACGCCAGTAATGGTGATCTTCCACACATCGATCGTGCCGACCGGCACATGGTTTATCGACATGGGAAAAAGAATGACCCATACTCGACGGTAAACGGATGCTCGAAAACGGAACTATGCCAATTGCCCTTGGCGATGTCTGTAGCTTCAGCGCTGGTTAATCGAGCTTCCGCCGATGGCCGGCTAAGGCTCAGAGCCGGCACAATCACCTTTACCGGGCCGCCGCCGCAGCGGCCCTGGCTGATTAACCATGCTGTTTCCGCGTCCACCATGACCTTCGCGTTAGAGCACCCGGCGATCGCAATCTCCCGATCACAGATCGGATTCCATGGCGGAAGCGGCGCGGGCGGAATCTCCTCCCGCATGACAAATTGCTCGTTGGCCGGCGCTGAGCAACCGAAGTCGTGGTGGACGGGGGAGTGTCTTGAAGGCAATGCAAGGCCGCTGTGGCGGCGGGCCGGCACGGGGGCCAGGCCCGTACCAGGGGAAGATCATGGGGAATGAGGGACGGACTCGCAGGCCAGACGCGGCGGGATGGGAGGCGCGTGCTAGCCCAGGCCGAAGGGGCGACGGCGGGAGTTGGGGGTGTCGTTGGGGCGGTCGGGGGGCTCCTGGACCTGGGCGGAGGCGAGTTCGTCGCGGAGGCGAGCGATCTCTTGCCGGGCCGCTTGGTGGTCGGCAAAGGTAACGTTGCGCCGGTCCAGCTCGAGCTGCAGGGACGCACTCCGGCGCTGTGCGTCGTCCAATTGGCGCTGCAATTCTTCCGTCTGGGCATGCGACGCATCGCGTTCGACGCGCAGTCCGTCTGCTCCGGACGCCTGGCCGCTCGAGACGGCTTGGGCCTCAGCGGCCTCCAACCTATCGTGCAGGTCACGTAACTGGGCGGCCATCGCCGCCACGAAAAACTGCAGGGAGCGCACGCCCTCGCGAGCCTCCTGCAAGATCTGGGCACTGACGGCCGGCGGTGTCTGGTCTTCCACGCTCAAGGTCGCGACTTCGACGGTCGGTGATGATCGACGGGTAACGGTGACATGGCGCTCCTCTACGCCGCCGGCTTTTCATGCGGCGGAAGTACCGACATTATGCGGGCAGAGAGAGCCGTCTCGTCAAGTGGGCAACCTGCCGTATCACTGCTTAGAGAACGTGATGCCGACTGGTGTGGCACCCGAGTCCCTGTAGTCGCATCCCTAGTGGATGCGCGTGACCCCGATAGCCGCATTGCTTCTGGACGCGCGTCCCTCTCGCCGCAAACACGCGCACCCATCAAGGGTGCGACTACCAATGTGGCGCCCACTGATAGCTGGGCGCCCGACTGACCACACACAAGGTACGCACTTACCCGCCAGTCTATGGCCGCGCCACCAATTCTCTCGTCGATTGCCGCATTCCAGCCAGCACGGCGCGTGATTGCGCGACGGTGGCCCAGCGCGGCTGCGAGTAGTCGTAGATGCGGATCACGTGGTAGCGCACGGCTACCAGGCGCCTGCCAGCGAAGGTGTACGAGCCCACAACCCCATCACGCGCTCCCGGTGGATCGCTGAACATCTGGTCGAAGACGAAATTGCCGTGGGCGAAGGTGATGAGGTGGCCGTGATACATCTCAACCCCTTGCACGTGGTGCGGATGGTTGCCGATGACCAGATCGGCTCCGCTATCAATGATCCAGTGACCAACCTTTCGGGGATCATCATCGGCGATGCCCGGCGCAATCGTGGGGAAGGACACATATTCTTTGCCCCAGTGTACCGAGACCACTACTACCTGAGCCTGCCGGCGGGCAGCCCGAATCTCCCGGCGCGCCTCGGCATAGTCAAACCGCTGCCCTACGCAGTTAAAGGCAAGAAAAGCGAAGCGGACTCCCTTCACCGTGCGGTAGGCGGTGTTGCCCAGGCCGCAGGGTTGGATACCGGCGGCGCGAAGATGCAGCCATGTCTCCTGGATGCCTGGCGACCCATAGTTGCCTATGTGGTTATTGGCGGTACAGGCCACGTCGACGCCGGCGAACCGCAGCCCTTCCACGGCACGCGGATCTCCGCAGAAGGTGAACCCGGAATCGACCAGCGGGCAGCCGGCGATTAACGGCGATTCCAGGTTGATCAGCGTGATATCGCCGGAGCGCAGATAGACGGCGGTGCGCCGGAAGGGATAGAGATAGTCATGGTACTCAAACATCTTGTAGTTCACGCTGCGCGCCGGAATGACATCCCCAGTGGCGATTAGGTGAATCAGCTGGCTGGGCGTGTAGCCGGCTAGTGATGGCCCATGCGCGGCGAAGATTGAGTTGATGGTTAGTGCGGTAACTTTGGGCGCCTGCCTGGGGTGGTGCACCACACGGTGAACCTGTTTCGCTTTGACGGCGGCCGGGGCGCCGCCGAGTCCGAGAGCACGGACAACGCCCAGCCCGGCGAGACACGCCACGATAATCACCAGCCAGAAGGCGCTGTATGCCATCAGGCTTGTCCGGTCTCGTTCCCTCGTTTTCCGTGCCATGTCCGCACCTCCGGCTCTGGACTCCACTATAAACCTGCGAGTACTCCGCATGCCTTGTCGATACAACGCGAAAGAGGGGCCGAAAGTAACACAAAAAGCGCGCAGCCGTCATCTTGTGGCTTTGGCGAGCCGGACTTAGACTTTGGAGGACGGCACATGAGACGGATAGAGGGCAGATAGATGGCGGTACAGATGAGTGAAGGGCTGCGGCACCACGACCGGCTGCAGACGCTCAATGAGATTGGCCGCGTCGTGTCGGCCACGCTCGACCTCCATGCCCTCTATGAGACGATCTACGAACAAATCGGGCGTGTCATGGATACGTCGCAGTTTTATATTGCCCTGCTCCAGGCGGACGGGGAATACCTGCATCTTCCGTACTACCGGGAGGAAGGGCAGCTCTATCCCGCGGAGTTGTTGCCCTTCGGCGGTAATGTCACCAGCTTGGTGATTCAGCGAGGCGAGCCTCTACTCTTTCCCACCGATGATGACTACGTACAGTACGCTGGTGAGAACGGTGTCCCCGATATCTCGGTTGGCCAAAACGACAGCGAGTCGAAGATTTGGGTGCCGCTGAATACGGGCAACCGGACGATTGGCGCCCTCAGCGTGCAGAGCGCGCACATCGATGCCTTCACCCACGATGATATGCAAACGCTGGCAGTCATCGCCTCGCAAGCGGCGGTTGCCATCGAAAACGCCCGCCTCTTCGCCGCTAGCCAGGAGAACCTCCAGCAAATGCATGCTCTGCTGGAGGTGGCGCGGAGCCTCGATGCTTCCCTCGATCTACAGACCGTGCTGGACTCAATTCTCTACGGCATACAACAAGTATTGCCGTACTACGCGGCCGCTATCCTGCTGCCCAATCCGCGCAACGCGCATCTTGATTTTGTGGGCCTTGTTGGGCCGAAGGCCGGCGAGCGCCGCCATCTCACTGTTCCTCTGGGAGAGGGTGTCACCGGTCGGGTGTTCGCCAGCGGCGAGTCGCTTAGTGTTCCCGATGTTCGTGCCTTTCCTGGCTATTTAGAATATGGCCACGACGAAGTGCGCGCGGAGATTGCCGTGCCGTTGCGACGGGGAGAAACCATTGTTGGCGTCCTGGATGTGGAGCGCACCGAAGTGCGCGCGTTTTCCGATCGCGATCTCGATCTGCTGCTGCTCTTCGCCAGCCAGGCGGCGATTGCCATTGAAAACGCTCGTCTGTTCAGCGAGCAGCAGGAGCGTGTCTTCGAGCTACAGACCATCCAAAGTATCGTGCAGAAGCTCACGCCACTCCACCACACCCTGGCTATTGGCGCGGTTATCCATCGGGAGTTGAAACAGCTGGTGGATTATCACTCCTGTCGCATTTTCATGGTCGACGATGTCACCGGCACGCTTCAGCCCATCGGATCGGGCGATGGTAACCAGGATCTTTTCCTTCAGCTGGGCCAAGGATTGGCCGGCTGGGTGGCGGAGAAAGGACAGCCAACCATAGTCCCCAACACCCTGGAAGATGTGCGGGTGAGTCAGATCGCCGGTACACCTCGGCGACCCGAGTCGATGATGGCCGTCCCGCTGATCTATCAGGGGCGCATTCGCGGTGTCGTCACACTCTCCAAGCTGGATACGTACCAGTTCGATCAAAACTCTCTGCGCCTCCTTGAGATCGTCGCTGCTCAAGCGGCGATTGCATTTGACCGAGCGTTGCTCTACGACAAGCTGCGCACCGAGGCGATTACCGACCCGGTGACCAAGCTCTATAATCGCCGTCATCTCTACGAGCGCTTTCGCGAGGAACTCTCCCGCGCGTTGCGCAATGGGCACTCGCTGACCGCTATTATGCTGGACATCGACAAGTTCAAGCGGGTCAACGACACCTACGGCCACGATGCGGGCGATGTAGTTCTCTGCGAGCTGGCCAAACTGATACGCAAAGTCGTACGTACCGAGGATCTGGTGGCGCGACATGGAGGAGAGGAGTTCTGTATCCTCCTGCCCGAGATTCCACTGGCCGATGCTGAGTGCGTGGCCGAACGGTTGCGCACGTTAGTCGCCGAAACGTGCCTACCGGCCGCCGCCGGCTGCAGCCACATCACGGTGAGCCTGGGCGTGGCCGTCCTGGAGCCCGGCGAAACCGATCACGAGATCTTCACGCGAGCCGATCAGGCGATGTACGCGGTCAAGCGCCGTGGCGGCAACCAGGTGGGCATGCTTACGGACGACGAAACGCGCTTCCCCAGTGTTTCCGCCGGAGAAGCGCGTTCCTAATTCAGCGGCAGACCTTCTTTCCCCGCACCGTCTTACAGCTCGGTTTAACGGTGAACGAGAGGGAGTTGCTGTCGCTGGCACTACCAAGGCTCACGCTCACGGTCGCCGTGTAGTGCTGTGTCTTCTTGGCTGATTTGAACTTCTCGGCATCGGCGAAGATCGCCGTCTGGCCGCCAGTCTGCAAGGCACGAAGTTGCTGCTGCGGGATACGCTGCATCGCCTTGGTCAAGAACACCTTGCCGTTCTTGGCGTAGGCAATGGTGGCCGCTAGAGTGGACCTTCCCGGATTCAGATAGGCCACGCTGGCCACAAAGGCACCCTGTTGTCGGGACTTGAGGCCATTGGCCCGAACAAGCTTCTTCCCCTTGGCCACACCGATCTCGATAGCCGCGATCTGCACACGGGGTTGCGGCGCCGGGGTGCTGGTGGGGACCGGTGTGTTCGTCGGGCGTGCCGTCGCGGTGGGAATCGGCGGCAGGGTTGGTTGCTTCCCAACCGTGGGCAGGGTAGTCGCCGTTGGCTGGTTTACCGTTCCACCGTACGCCGCGTTAACCACGGCTGTGACGGTGCGATCGGCTTGACCGGTAATGAGATTCTGATCGTAGAGGTACTGGGCGAACTCGTCGTTGGAGGCGATGTCCGAGTCTTTCGGCGCGAAGTCCATCTCCACGAACACGTTGCCGTAGACAAACGCTATATAGACATCGTTGACCAGCTCGCCGTTCTGGTCGGTAAGATTCGGCTCAACAGCGACGGCGCAGGTTTGGTTATTGATATTGATGAACTGGCCGATCTGCACGTTCGAGCAGGAATCAAGGCTCACGCCCAGATCATCGCGCAAATGGTGAATGGCGTCGAGCTCTCGGTTGGCCGCCGTGTCGGCATCAGGGTAGACGGTAGCCAGGTACGCAAACGTGAACACCGCCTGGTACTGATCGCTCAGGGAAACACGCCAGACCTGCTGCACCGCGCTGGTCACTCCGGAGTTCACATACTTCTGATTGTGGTAGTAGGAAAACCCGGAGGTCCCTGAACCCGAGCTGTTGTCCAGCTGCCCGATGTCCGCCACCGGGCCACCGGCGGTGAGTTGCACGGAGATGCCGCTGGGAACCGGAAGCACCAGCGACGCTGCCGAAGTCACCTGATTGCTGGCCATCATGGGCGCTAGTCGCGGCGTACGTATGGCCTGATGGTTGTGCTGCATACGCTGCACCAGCCGGCTCACCGTGCGATCCACGTGCGTCTGCCTACCCGGACGTCCCGTCTGGCGTAGCTGCTGCACCAGCGCCGGCATACTGCTGTGCTGGTCCGTGGATTGGGCCGGCTAGGGGGCTGCTCGAACGATATCGGGAACCAACAGCGCGACAAGGGCAACAAGTGTCGCGATAATCGTGGGTATGCGCAGTGATCGACTTCTCATCTCATGTCCTCTCTCCTCCGATTGGTCTGTCTGGTATGGTCATTCCTGCA
>JBPCKK010000091.1:0-20023 GCA_051004335.1 Chloroflexota bacterium | reverse complement strand
CTCCTCCACTGCGGCGACTTGAAGCTCGACCCGGCGAGTAGAATCGTCTGGCGGGACAACCAGAGGGTGGAGCTCACGCGCAAGGAGTTTGGCATTCTCCATTACATGATGAGCCGGCCCGGAGAGGTAGTGAGCCAGGAAATGTTGTTGGAGCACGTCTGGAACAATGAGGTCGATAGCTTCACCAACGTGGTGCCGGTGCACATTGGATCACTCCGCCATAAGTTGGGAGACTGTGCACGGACGCCTCGGTATATCGCAACGGCGATCGGCCAAGGTTACCGGCTCGTCCCACCGGATGACATCGAGAGCAATGGATGAGGATCAGGCGGTCGACCCGCCGCCTGACGCTGCGCGCTCGTCTCGCGCTCTGGACGACCGCCGCCGCATTCGTCGCCAGCGCCGCGCTCGCCGTCTTCATTAATTCAGCCACACTGTTCCTTTTGCGGACCGTCAAAGTGCCGCCTCCCCGCGGTATTCCGGCCGAGACCTGGCACGTGCTGAATCAGATTCGGCTGGATTCCCTGCTGGGGCTTGGTCTCGTGGCCGTCCTTGGCTGGGCCGGCTCCTACTGGCTGGCGGGGCGAGCTTTGCGGCCGCTCCGCGACGTCAGCCAGGCCGCCCTCGAGATCGACACCGGAACGCTTGACCGGCGACTCGCCTTCCAGGGACCGCGCGACGAGCTGAAAGAGCTGGCGGATCGTTTCGATGGCATGCTGGACCGCCTACAGTCCGCGTTCGAGAGAGAGAGTGAATTCGTGGCTGACGCCGCACACGAGCTGCGGACTCCTCTGGCCTCCGCGCGGGCCAACCTTGAACTTGTGCGCTTCGAGCCCTCGTCTACCGTACAGGATTACAGCGAGATGGCCGACATCCTTGAGGTCGCATTGACCAGGCTGGAGCGACTGGCGTCAGACCTCCTCATTTTGGCCTCCGGCGAGGCATCGCTGACGCGCGAGGAGGTGCTTCTGGCTCCGCTCATCGAAGATATCCTTGTCGATCTACGGCCGGTCGCCGGGCACGAAGGTATCAAAGTCTCCTACGGGACCACCGAACAGCTGATCATACAAGGCGACCCCGAATTGCTGCATCGAGCATTCCAGAACCTCATCGAAAACGCCATTCAGTACAATCGCCCCGCCGGCACGGTTACTATCCACCTGCGAAAACACCAAAGCGGCGCGGCTGTCGAGATCGCGGACACCGGAATGGGCATCGGTCCCGAGGATCTCCCCAACATCTTCGAGCGCTTCTACCGCGTCGAGCACTCGCGCTCGCGCCACCGGGGAGGAGCCGGCCTGGGATTGGCGCTGGCGAAGGAGGTCGTGCGGCGGCACGGAGGCGACATCACGGTGGAAAGCATCCTCGACGCCGGCACAACCTTCACCGTCCTCCTGCCCTCCTAGCACAGCCTCTGTCTCTCGCCCCCGCCTGTCGTCAAGGCCCCCAAAACTTTATGGAGACTTTATACCGTCTTCGGTATGGTGTTCACACAGTCTACCGTCGAGTCCAGAAAGGAGGTCACGAGACTTCCGGTGTGTCGCCAGATTTAATGACCAGTGGGAAACATGCGCAAAGAAAAGGAGCCTACGAGGTAATAGGCAAATTGGAGCGCCAAGGTTGGCGGTTGAGAGTCCCTCGGAGACTTGTCAAGCTCGCGGTCGCTGAGTTCGCGCTCTTTGTGGCGTTGGTTCTAGGCGGGCTATCGACCGCGCCTGCTCTAGCGGGACATACGTTTAGCGGAGGAGACTGCTGGAGGGGCTATACGCCTCTTGACTGCCGACGAAACTGGCAAGGGAAGAATACCGTCGAACTGATGCGATCGATTGATCAGACGAACAACAGTGGCCTGGGTAGCCGACTCACTACAGCGATGAACAACTGGTCTAGCGGGCTGGGCCCCCAATCGTTCTCATTCTCTGCCCGCAACAATGACTCTTGGGACTACTTCAAGATCGACAACACCATCATGGCACCGAACGGTTACACGTACAACTGCGTTAGCGGCGCTTGCCCAAATTCGAACCCCATGAAAATTCAATGGAGCGAGGTGTACGTGACGCCCTCCGATCTCAACTGCGGCACTTGCCACAACGGGCAGATCGCTATCTCCATTTTTGCCCACGAGATAGGGCACACGTTAGGGCTTGATCATCACTTCGACACCGGAGCGGTCATGCAGCAGGGAACCACCTTGCAGGGCCCGACAAGCGAGGATGCGGAGATTCTGCCTCCATGCAGTGGAACGAGTTCGAACCTAGGCGTCCGCTGCGTCTATAACTGGGGCTACTAAGGGCACGTCATGAGGAAAATGCACGTAATGAAACTGTACATTCGCAAGTACAACATATTTGTCGGCCTCCTAACACTCCTGGTTGTCGGCGCCGGCTTAGCTACCAGTGCCGTGCTTGCACAGAGTATCGGCGGTGGAGGAAAGACTGCCCACAACGCCGAAGCTGGACTGTCGGATAGCCAGCGAGAGGCGATCCACGCGGCGGCTCATGCGCAGAACAACGCATACCTCCGCACTTTCGTCGCACAGCATCAAGATGCGCATGAGTTGCCCGTTGTGTGGGTGCAGAGCTGGGCCGCGCCGCCGGCGACTCTCCAAGTCGCTGCACAGGCCGCTGGGACAATCGTGTTGGGAAACGTTCTCAACGTCAACTTTGCACCGAACCCATCAGGTGCCTTGCCAATTGCGACCGCGCGTGTCCAGGTAGCAAGGACGATCAAAGGGCGGGCGGCATCAGTTATTACCGTAACGCAGTTGGGTGGACCCGTTGCCCATGGACAAGGAGGCGCGCTAGCCGAACTCGACGCTGACCAGTTGATCTTGCCGGGCGATCAGGTGGTCCTGTTGCTCGTGCCGCTAGCGGCCGACGGCATGCTACGGACGGTGCAGGGCGGCGGCGTCTACTTCGTTCGAAACGGGGTCATGGCGAGCGAGAACAGTGAGTTTTACAAAGTTACGGGGCTCTCCCTTGATCAGTTCATCAGCGAGCTTGTCGCTGCCAGGTGAGGGAAACACCGGCCCAGAATTCCAAACGGCAAGAGCATGAGCTACTCCGAATTCACGAGAACGGAACCCTGGGTGATCGACCATACATCACCCAGAGTCGGTTGAGTGCAGAGCGCGGACAGGTAGAGTCGGGATCGCCCGATTCTGCTTGCGCTTTCTGCAACATCAGTGATGGACCAGCCAGACACTGAGGGGCTCTCCCTTGAGATCGAACTTGCGGTGGGAGCGTGAACCGCAATCACCACTGGGCAACTTCAGCGCCACAAACCAAGTCTACAACTCGCTTTACAAGGGTGAGATCGTAAACGGCTGCTAGGAGCGTCAAAAGCGGTGCGGCGATGGGAGAGTTCGAGTTGCCGCTCGAGCGCACCGTACCGCTTACCATCCGGCCCGGTCACGTTCGTCCCCACGGCGTCGTGAAACCATAGCCAATGACTGCCATGATGATCCGAAAGGTAACGCAAAACATGAAACGCAGGCGTATGTGGATCTTGCCTCTCTTTGTGGTACTGGCCATCGTTACTTCGATAGGTGCTACTGCTGTCATAGCTCGTCCGGTTCTCGGCGACCAATCCACTTCGCCGTCCCCAATACAGCACACGGCAAGCAAAACCCTGACCACACGCGCACGCACGGTCCTTGGGCAAGGGCCGGAGCTTCACTTGCTGCCGAATTTTGGGCCAGTGGGGACTCGAGTTTCGGTTGTCGGACTAGGCTTCCGGCCAGGAGCGCACGTCAATATCGCGTATGGATCGCCGAATGCCGAATTCATGCCACAACCCATCGCCGCCGGCACTGCCTCGATGACCGGGAGATTCCACACCACGTTCACGGTAACGTGCGCCTTCGTGGTTGTTGGCTCCACGCAAGCATTGCACCCTCCGCGGCACTGTCCCCTGTCGTCATCCAACCCATTCCGCGCCGTTATCGTGGGCGCAATCCCAGATGACCACCGCTCATTTCGGCGGAGGACGGAGACGCTAGGTTTTATTGTCAAGGGATAGGTCTTGGGACACACAGACATGGCGCCGGAGATGAGCAGGCTTAGGTCGAGATCTATTCGCCGAAACCTTGTGCGGACGATGAATAGAGGTTTTCGGATAATCGCGGTCAGCGGACTCCTCGTGTTGTTGCTCGGCTGCGCTACAACCGGTGGACGGACTCCCGCCTCGGCTACACAATCTCACTGTGGAGCGATTTCCTATGGTGCTATCACTACGTGCTATGCTCCCGCTATGCGGATGGAGGCGGAACGCGGATTTGCCGTTCGACCGATAGACCCTTCCGCCATAGTCTTCCGTGTGGCGGGGCTTCGACTTGCGCGCGTGGTGGTGTACCAGCTGTCCTTCGCTCCCCACGCGCCGGGTGGTATCGAGTATGATTACGGCGTTTTTCCCGCGAGCTGGCACGGCGCTATCCCGAGCCCGTTGCCGATGAAACCGAGGATCTTGGTCATATCGGAGAACGCGTCGGTGCATCTTTCCGGACCGTGGCGGGTGTCTCGAACCGTGGGCCATCTGGCGAACGGGAAGGTTCGACGCGATCCCTGGCATTTCTACGCACATAATCTCGACGTGGGAGGAAGCGTTTCGCGTCTGCAGGTCAAAGACATCGGGCTGAAGATTCTGGGCAAGTCGCGTTAGTACTCCATAATCTTTCATGGCAAGGAGAATAATTCGCGGCGCGCTGCTCCTCGATGCCGAGTACACCGCGCTCGGCATTGTCCGCAGTCTGGGACGGCGCGGTATTCCAGTAGCCATCATGACGGGGGACCATCGCATTGCCGCGACCTCCCGCTATGTCCGGCGTCGCATACCTTGGTCGGACACGAGCGACGCGGGGCGAGTCGCTCAACTTCTCAGCCTGGCAACCGAGCATACGTGGGCCGGCTGGACACTGTTTGCCAGCAGCGACCGCAGCGCACGCCTCGTCGCCGAGCATCACGCCGAGCTTTCCTCCTACTTCCGCCTCACTACCGCGCCGTGGGATGTCGTGCGTTGGGCGTACGACAAGCGCCTTACCTATCAGTTGTGCGCTGAGCTGGGGATCGACGCGCCCTGGACGGCCTATCCTCGATCCCTCGCTGAGGCGGCGGCCCTGGACCCGGAGTATCCGGTGATTCTCAAGCCGGCGGTCAAGGAACAGTACAACCGCTTCACGCGTGCCAAGGCCTGGTTGGTCCGTGACCGCGGCGAACTCTTAGCACGGTATGCGGACGCTGCCACATTGGTTGCCGCCGGCGAGATCATGGTGCAGGAGGTCATCCCGGGTGGGGGCGAAGCGCAGTTTTCCTACTGCGCTCTCTGCGACAGGGGCGAGCCCCTGGCCATCACGATTGCTCGTCGCACCCGGCAGTATCCCCTGGACTTCGGCGCCGGGAGCACCTTCGTGGAAACCGTCGAGTGTCCGGAGATCGAAGAACCGGCGCGGCGTTTCGTAGAGGCCATTGGCTACTCCGGTCTCATCGAATTGGAGTCAAAGTACGACCACCGTGACGGCCGCTACAAACTTATGGACGCGAACCCGCGGGCCTGGGCCTGGCACTCGCTCGCCCAGCGTGCCGGCGTCGATTTCCCCTACCTGCTGTGGCAGCAGGCGCATGGCGAATCCATCAACCCCGCGCGCGCGCGTGTGGGCGAGCGATGGCTCCGGGGAACCACCGATGTGCCGGCGGCCATCGCGGGCATCCGACGGGGTAGTCTCGCGCCAGCCACCTACCTACGTTCACTGCGTCCCCCGCTGGAATTGGCACTCCTCCAACTGGACGATCCTGTTCCCGCGCTCCTTGACTTGCCTATCCTGGCTCAGCGGCTCTGGCAGCGGCGCCACCGGTAAACAATACAGTTCGGGAACTATGGATCGATCAGACTACAGCGAGGCGGCTGTCCTCGACTTGCCGGCGCAGTCCCTCAGACAGGATCACACGCGGCTCATAACCGATCAATCCACGCGCCTGGGTGATATCCGCGGCAGTGTGTCGTACGTCGCCTGCCTGGTTTTCGATAAAGCGCAATTTCGGCTCCCGGCCAGTGGCCTCACCAAGCAGGCGAAGGACATCGATCAAGGCCACGCAGGCGCCACCACCGATGTTGAGCACGTGCCCCGACTCCGTTCCCAGCGCTGCCCGATATGTCCCGTCCACCGCATCGGCGACAAAGGTGAAGTCACGCGTCTGCGCGCCATCACCGTAGACCACGATCTCTTGTCCCCGGTCGATGGCCTCGATAAATCGGCTGAACGCCATATCGGGCCGCTGTCGCGGTCCATACACCGTGAAGTAGCGCAGGGCCATCACGGGAACACCGTAGGTGCTGTGGTAGGCAAGACAGAGACGCTCCGCAGCCAGCTTGGTCACACCGTACGGTGAAATCGGGCGGGGGAGATCGAGTTCGCTCGTCGGATAGCGCTCCGCGTCACCGTACACCGAGGAAGACGAGGCAAGCACAAATTTGTGCAGTGGACTGCCGCGAACCGCCTCCAGCAGGCGCTGCGTTGCCCACACGTTTCGTTCGAGATACAGGCGAAAATCCGGCCCCCAACTCCCGCGCACACCGGGCTGACCGGCCAGGTGGAAGATGACGTCGCAGTCGTCGACCAGCGTCGGGAGATCCGCTGATTCCAGGTCCGCCTCAATCAGAGTGAACCCGGGCCGATCACGCAGACCGACCACATTCCGCTCTTTGCGGGCTCGATCGTAGTAGTCGGTAAAGGCATCAACTCCCAGAACTTCGTGGCCTTCATCGAGCAGACGCTCGCTCAGGTGGGATCCAATGAACCCGGCGGCGCCGGTGACGAGCGTTCGCATCTCTTCTCCTGACTACTGACACAGCGAACGCCGGCCCGCGTGAAGCTTCACGCGGGCCGGTCGATTGTACCGATGGTAGCACGAGCGCGCGGTTAACGCGCAGTTGTATCGAGGGTGATGTCGTCCACAAAGAATTGGGTCTGGTTGGCTCCGGTCCAGGCCTGCAGGTAGAGTTCGACCGGCCTCCCGGCGTACGCCCGAAGAGCAGCGCTCACATCCACGGAGACGTAGCGCCATGATCCAGCCACTTGCTGACTACAAAGGGTCGGACTCACCGCCAAGACCTGGCCGAAGCCCGCTCGCAGTTGCACGGTGACGCCACCCTGACAGTTGCGGGAGAGACCTTGCGTACCGGTAACATACACCCAGTAGCTCAAGCTGGCCTGTTGCGGTTCGTACGGCAGTATCATGTACTGCGCCATGTGATCGAGGCAGGAACTGAAGCCGCAGAGGTCTGCACTGTACCGACCGCTATGCGGTCTTTGTGAATTGATGAGTGTGTAGCTCAAGCGGGAAAACTCCTGCCAGCCCCACGCTCCTTGCTCAAACCCGCCGTTCATCACCACCTGACGGTTGCCGGGCGAACCACCGGGAGGCATAGTCGCACGCGGAGTGGGCGCCGGTGATGTTGGAGTCGGTGAGGGGCGTACCAGGGTAGGCGTAGCTGTCGGAGGTACACGGGTGGGCGTAGCCGTGGCGGCGGGCGTCGATGTGGCGGTGGGAGGCGTCTTGGTCGCCGTTGCCCATGGAGCGGGAGTATTTGTCGGGGCCGGGGTACTGGTCACCGTCGATTGCGGAGTCTGGGTCGCCGTTGGCTGCGGGGTACTCGTCGGGCCGGACGCATTGCCCAGGAGGACCATGCCCGAATGGACCGGCAGGGTGTAGTTGGCCACTGGATTACCATACAGGTTGGTGTACCCTGCCGGGAGGGAGATGGTAGCCGTGCTGCCGTCAGAGGGGTTAACCACGGCAAGGCCGTTGGTAAACTGGCGCATGTACACGCCCTGAGAGGCATACATATCGCCCATGGGTGCGCCTATCTTGTCGGCCGCGCCATACTCCGGTTGCCAGTAATTGTCACCAAACACCTCAGTGCTTCCGCGCCATTCGAGCCAAGTGTGCGGCCCCTTGAGGAGCAGGTAGTTCGCCATGTTCCAGGAAAGATCGCCACGGGCCTGGCTGTTATTTGTGGTCATATCGGACGTGACAGTGTACGGTTCATAGGTCCCCACCATTACGCCTTTACCCTGCGATGCTGCCCAGGCCAGATTCTGTGTCTCCACCAACCAGGGGTCACTCATGTCTCCAGGCCCCAAGGAGCTCGTTGTCAGGTAGTTACCGTATCCCGAGCAGATGGTATAGCCACACTCATCCCAAATGACATCGACGTACGGGATCAAATCACGCCAGTACTCCAAGGCAGTAGCGCCGGATTGGTCGGCGCTGCTGCCGGTCCAGACCGGTACTGAGTCGTTGATGGAGATGATAGCATCCGACTTGATCGCCCGGATCTTGGCAACGATCTGCTGAAATGCAGTGATTGTCGCCTGTCGATAGGCGGTATCAAGATCATTCCCGTTGTACTGCTGAACCCACTGCCCGTTGCGATAGACACCGGCGCGCGCTGACCAGTTGTCAGTCTGCGCCTGATCAAACGCAATGCCGTCATAGCCGCCCGTGGTGAGCGCCGGGCCAATATAGTTACTTATGTACCAATCCTGCACGGCGGGATTGGTGAAGTCCACTGGCGGGTGGCCACCGGCATTGTCGGGGTACCAGGCGGGTGTGGTTCGGTCTTGCGTGTAGACGATCCAGTCAGGATGGTTGGCTTGCACCCAGGCGAAATCCACGTCAGAGTTTGTTCGTCCGTAGGGGAGGTAGAACGTGTGCTTCACACCCTGGGCGGGAATGTTCGCACCGCTATTGTTAGCCACAGCGCCAAATACATAGTCAAAAACGCCTACCTCCGGAGCGGTACTCGTCTTCGAATACGCCAGCCAGTTGTTGTAGGCCAGACCGAGATGCACGCCAGTGCTGGTATCGGGAAGGACTGCTGTAGTCTGGGCTCCGGTGCGTTGAGCGGTCATGGGTAGAGCCACTGCCAGAGCCATGGGGATCGCGAGAACCAGAGCCAGCTTGCGTATCCACGTTCCGGACCCGGGAAAGAGGGGCATTGCGCGCATTCATTGCTCCTTGGTCGCTGTCGGCGGCGACACAAAGCGCGCGATGCGCTGCCTTCTCCGGCAACCCGGCTATCTCTGTCCTCAGGCTTCTCGTCTCGAGTACGAAGCCTCTGACTGTAGATCCGTGGCTTTGCGTCGCCATCTTTCGATGGCTTTGCCTTGGTCGGTTCTCAACTTCTAGCGTTAACTGTAGCGTTCTCCGACCGGAGCAACTAGAGCCCACAGACCCATAGTGTGCAGGACTTTTGTCTCAGTAGATGAATGCGGCTGGCAATGCGAACGCAAACTAAAAAAGGCCGCTCCGTGACGGAGCGGCCTGTATGCTACAGAAAGTCTACGAATGGCGTCGCGAACGACGCAGACCAGCGCCTAGAACAAGGAGCGCGGCTCCGCCAAACAATTCACCAAACGGGAGTGCCGGAGTCGCCGGAGCACCGCCACCGGTCCGCGGAAGTGCGGGCGGCGAGAACGCGATGTTGTTCGAGGTAGCATTGGTCGTGGCACTCGGGCTGCCATTAGACGTGTTACTTGGGGCGGTAGTCGCGCAACCCGCGGCATTCGGATTGATGCTACAGCCATACGGTTTGCCCTGATGGAGCGTCTGCGCCGAAACAGGCGCCATCGTCGCCCCGGCGCCCAGAGCACCGATGGAGAGCGTTACAGCAAGTGCTAGTGTTCGAGTTTTCACGTTTATTCTCCCCACGCCCGCAGGCGCACGTACTAGTCCACGGAAGAGACAAAAGTTTCCGAGCCGCGTTTAGCGTACCACAGGTTGGGTTGTTCGGCAATGGGAGTTTTTTGCCCGTTGTCCCGCTCGTCCCCCTACCGTTGCATGTCCTGGATGATGGCGTCCGCCATCTGTGAGGTACCGACGCCTCCCTTGCGATCCGGTTTGAGATCGTAAGTCACGTTGATGTTTTCCTTGATAACCGTAGCCAGGGCAGCCTCGGCGCAATCGGCTGCTGCTTCCTCGCCCAAGTGGCGCAGCATCAGGACCGCGGAAAGAATAGTCGCGGTGGGATCGGTCTTATTTTGGCCTGTGTACTTCGGCGCGCTGCCATGCACCGGCTCGAACAAGGCAACATCGGCGCCGATATTGGCGCCGGGCGCCACGCCGAGGCCACCGACTAAGCCGGCGCACAGGTCGGAGAGGATGTCACCGTAGAGATTCGGCAGGACGAGCATGTCATATTCCTCGGGCTTCTGCACGAGCTGCATGCACATGTTGTCAACCAGAACTTCCTGAAACTCGATATCCGGATAGCTCTGAGCTACGTCACGGGCAACATGCAGGAACAGTCCGTCAGTGTACTTCATAATGTTCGCCTTGGTAACCGCGGCCACCTTCTTTCTGCCATGGAGGCGCGCGTATTCGAAGGCGAATCGGGTAACACGCTCTGTTCCCGTTGTCGATATTGGCTTGATGCTGATGCCCGAATCGGGCCGGATATGCTTGCCACTCAGGCGATCTAGCGTACGAATCAGCTCTTCAGTCTCCGGTTTACCCTGTTCGAATTCGATACCGGCATAGAGATCCTCAGTGTTCTCGCGAACCACCACCAGATCAACGTCATGGTAGCGGGAGCGTACACCCGGGTAATACTTGGCCGGACGCAGGTTCACATAGAGATCGAGAGCGGCACGCAGTGCCACGTTGACACTGCGGAATCCGGTACCGATCGGGGTGGTAATCGGACCCTTGAGCGCTACCTTGTTGCGCCGAATCGACTCGATGACGCGGTCGGGCAGGGGCGTGCCGTATTTGTGCATGACATCGCTGCCCGCCTCCTCGATGTCCCATTCAATCTCTACGCCGGTGGCTTCGACCACACGGCGTGCCGCCTCGGTCACTTCCGGCCCGATGCCGTCACCGGGAATAAGGGTAACTCGATACGCCATGTACCTTCCTTTCACTCTTCTCTACAGGGATTAGCGGGCCTAGAGGACCACAGACGGTCAGCCATGGAGGGCGGACCCTACGAATCAGGCAAGAACCTGCTCCGGCTCCGGCAGATACGGTGGTAGGGTGCAGCGCGGGCGCTTCTCCGATCGGTAGCCCAGCGCGTACTCGCCCTGGAGCATCGTGTGGATTTCCCGGGTGCCTTCATAGATGACCGGCGCCTTGGCGTTGCGCATAAAGCGAAAGACCGGATACTCGTCCGAATAGCCATAGGCGCCGTATACCTCCACTGCGTCAGCGGCGGAATCAAAGGCGGCATCACAAGCCTGCCACTTGCAAAGCGACACGGCGCGGTTGGAAGAGTCGCCCCGGTTTTTTAGCCAGCCTGCTTTAAAATACAGCAGGCGGGATGATTCATAGCGCGCGTACATGCGCGCGATCATCTGCTGAACGAGCTGGAACCGGCCAATATCCTGACCAAACGCCTGCCGGTCACGAGCGTACGTCACACTGGCATCGAGGGAGGCGCGGATGGTCCCGCAAGCGCCGGCGCCCACAGTGTAACGACCATTTTCCAGCGAACTCATGGCGATGACGAAGCCCTCACCCTCCTCACCTAATCGGTTTTCCGCCGGAACTCGGACATCGTGCATGAAGATACTACCGGTGTCGCCGGCATGGATGCCGGCCTTGTGCTTGATCGGGGCCGTTTCCAGCCCAGGACCCGCCTCATCACGATTCACCACGAAGGCCGAGATACCACGATGTTTAGCCTCCGAGTCGGTCTTGGCGAAGATCAGAAAGGTATCGGCGTAATCGGCGTAGGACACCCAAGTCTTCTCGCCATTGAGGATGTAAGAATCACCATCCCGCCGTGCGGTGGCGCGCATCCCCGCCACGTCCGAGCCAGCATTAGGTTCGGTAAGGCCAAAGGCGCCGAATTTCTCGCCGGAGGCCAGCGGTTTGAGCAGACGCTGCTTCTGGTCCTCCGTTCCCCACACGTAAATACCGCAGCCACAGAGGCCAATGTGCACCGAAATAATTGTCCGGAACGAAGTGTCGACGTACTCCAACTCCTCAGAGATCAAGCCCAGACTGAGGTAATCCATTCCGGCGCCGCCATACCGCTCCGGAAAACAGACACCGCATAGCCCAAGTTCGGCCAGCCGGCTGAAGGTGGCGGGATCGTAGTAATGGTTGATGTCGTGTTCTTGAATGGTCGGTGCAAACTCTTTGGCCATGTAGTCGCGCACCGTGTCCACCAGCATTTGCTGGTCCGGATTCAGCTCGAGGTCAATCATTGTTGTCTCCTGGGATGCAGCCTACGAATGGCAATCCGCTTCAAGGATAAGAGGATTGCCGCGCGACAGACGCGCTGCATGGTCCGTATCCGCCGTCGAATTGTATCAAGCTGTCCCGAAAGGCTCTCCATGGGCGCGACGAAAAAAAGGGGCGAGACCATGCTCGCCCCCAGACTGTCGAGATAGAGGCTACTTACCGCTGACCGCTGTCTTGAGGCGAGAGCCGGGCCGGAAAGCCGGTCGCTTGCCTGCCGGAATATCAATTGGCTCTTTGGTACGAGGATTCCTACCAGTGCGCGCCGCCGTATCGGTGACTACAAAATTGCCGAAGCCGGTGAGGCGTACTTCCTCGCCCTTGGCCAGCGCATCACTAATGGATTCAAGCACGGCATCGAGCGCGCGACCCGCCTGAGCTTTGTTCAGACCCGCCTGTTCCGCTACTTGCTGCTGCAGTTCCGCCTTACCAATGGGCATCTCCAACCTCCTGTTTGTTCATCTATCCTAAATTATTTGTGCACGGTCTGAGCGAGCCGGCCACAGCGGGCCAGCCTACCGGGATAACAATGATTGAGACTCATCATAGTCGCACATGGCGAAAATTGGCGCAAAGTGAGGGGAAACGATATGACTCCCGGCTACTCGGACATCGATTGAAACTCCTCGACGCTCATCTCCCGGCTGAATTGCTTGGGCAACCGGTTCTGGATCGCGGCGATTACGTTCTTGTAGCCGTACTTGCGGCCGTATTCGATGATTACCTGCAGCCCGGCGTCCCGCGTCTGGGCGCCGGACCAGGCCTTCTGGATCTCCTTGGCGGCAACGTCGTACTCGTCACGGGTGAGCCCCGCCATCCGCTCCCTCCTCTCGCCGAATTTCCGGCTTGCTCACTATAGTGCACCGGGATCGGCGCCGTCTCGGTTGGTCCCTATCCTTATACAGCACTCCAACCGCGGAGGTGTTTTACCGACTGCCGGTATTCCCACTCAATTGAGTCTTTGAGCAGATGTGCCATTCGGCCGCCTACCGTCCTTCCGGCAATATCGGCCACCCCGCGACGTCCACCGACACTGACGACGAATCCCTTGTTGGCGAAGCGGAATGGCTCCAAGTCACGCCCCTCGATGGACGCGATCAGGTTGTGAACCACTGAATTCCCCTCTTCCAGTGCAATCTGGGCGAGCGGCGGCAGAACGCGTCCGTTTTCCGGGTCGACAACCGACGCCAGATCACCGGCGACGAATATATGCGGATGGTCGAGGGCACACAGGTACTTGTCCACTTTGATTCGTCCATTGTGGCCAACGACCAGGCCGGAACCGACGGTGATTTCCGGCGCCTTGACCCCACCCGCCCAGATAAACACGCCACCGGAGACGATTTCTCCATTCTTCAGCCGAAAGCCGCTCGGGATCGCTTCGGCAATCATCGAATTGATGCAGACACGCACACCCAACTGAGCCAAGAGTTCATTTGCCCGACGTATGAGTTCCGATGAGGACCCGGCGAGTATCGTGGGTCCGGCCTCCACCACAACTACCTGCGGCAGATCCGGTGGTAAACCTCGTTGGCGGGCTAATTGCGGCAATTCCTCGGCGAAGGCGCCAGCCAGCTCGATTCCGGTAGCGCCGCCGCCACCGATCACCAGGGTCAGCAACCGACGACGTTCCGCGTCGTCGTCAATCCCCGCCGCCGTATCAACCGCGACGTTAACCGCCTCCCAGACGCGCTGGGCATCATCCACCGACCAGAGGTAGAGTACGCGCTCCGCCAGCCCAGGAATGGAGAAGTCGTTGGGCCGGCTGCCCAGGGCCAGAACGAGCCAATCATAGGGCAAAGGGCCGTCGTTGGTGAGCACGTGGCGCCTTGGGAGATCAAAGCCGGTAAGCGCAGTGCGCCGGAAGACCACGCGGGGCGAGAGCACCGAATCGTAGGTAACGCGCACCGCCTCCTGCTCACGCAGACCGGCGGCCACGCGGGGAAGTTCGGTGAGTACCTGATGGTAATCGTTCTTATCGACGAGCGTGACCGTCACTTCTGGATGGCGTTCGAGCCACGAGCCGAGTCGCAGGGCTATATGCAGGCCGGCATATCCCGCCCCGGCAATCACCACGGAGATTGGTTTCTCGCTTTCAGCCATCATCGTCTCCATCTCCTCAGAAACAGATCAATCCTTGCGCGTCCGCAATCTGCTCCCTAGCCGCAGCCAGCGGATACTGCCGTCCGGATTGCGCAGTGCCTCCAGTTGCAGATCTTTATAGTCACCGTCGAGGACGATCAGGAGATTCAGCCCGCAGGGCGCCACCTGCATGGGCGGCTCCGAAGTTGGCGGCTCATCGCTGAACGCCGCCATCGCTTCGGGCTTGGTACCGACGGTGAGCATCAGTTTACCGTCCTCTAGGGCAATATCCACGGTGGAGGCAATGTCCTCATAGTGACCCACATAGGAACGCAGTTCCTCCTCCGAGGCGTCGATCACCGCGGGCATGGGCAGCGTAATGCCGAGATAGCGCTGGTATGCCCAGTCGGTCACCACCTCCAACATCTGTCCTTTGCTCGCGTTGGTCAGCACGGCGATGGCGAAGTTCCGCTCGGGCGCAAAGACAAAGGCGGAGACCTGGCCGTTGGTGCCGCCACCGTGGCTGATCAGGCGAATTCCATCCACCTCTCGGCTGTACCAGGTGATACCCACCCACCGATCAGGACCGGCGGGAACCAGATCTGATTGCATGTAGCGGAGGGTTTCCTCGCGAACGATTCGCGTCCCGTCCTCCGCCCTACCGTCGCCCATAAGAAAGCGAGCGTAGCGCAGGTTATCGCGCACCGAGGATGCCAAACCGCCGGCCGGATGGGCCACGCGCGGCACCGGCCACGGCCGGGCCACTTTGACCTCATTCCCCTGGATCGAGTGGCCGACGGCAAAGCTGCGCGTCATGGCCTCTTCAGGAAAGAAGTACGACTCAGTAAGACCCAGCGGCGTCAGCACCATCTCCCGGGCCACCGTCTCGTACGGTTTGCCGGTGATCAATTCAATGACGCGACCAGCGAGATAGAACCCGGAATTACAGTACGACCAGACCTCACCCAACGGCGCGATCTGCGCCAGATCCGCCATCCCTACCACTGCTTTGGCCAGCGAGTCGTCTCCCCGTCCGAAATCGACGAACCAGTCGCCCTCGAAGCCGCCGGTATGGGTGAGGAGATGCCGCATGGTCACGCGACTGGTGGCGCCAGCGTCCGACAACCGCAGATCCGGCAAGTAAGTGCGGATCGGCTCGTCGAGATCCAGTCGTCCCTGCTCGACCAGGCGCATGGCAATCAAGCCGGATATTGTCTTGGTGGTCGAGCCGACCTGGAAGAGGGTGTGGGCGGTGACCGGCAGCGGGTATTCGACGCTGGTTACACCGTAG
The DNA here is from genome assembly GCA_051004335.1 of Chloroflexota bacterium. Lineage (GTDB taxonomy): Bacteria > Chloroflexota > UBA5177 > UBA5177 > UBA5177 > CAVSUG01. Next base: position 4,408 of record JBPCKK010000091.1, on the reverse strand, counting down.
CCCTCCATGATCTCCTCATCGCCGTTGATAATGCCCACGGCAACGCCCGGCACGTGCAGCCGGTCCATCGCCTCGGTGACTACATCCTTCAGTTCTCTCGTTTCAGCGCTGGCTTCCGCCGTGGTTGTGCTCATGGTTTCTCCTCTCATCCCAATAGACAAGGTTAACTCGCGACGGCCACTGCCGCTGGAGAGCACACGAGCCAGCCGGTCAGTTCAGCGCCTCCCGACGATCGATTCGCCGCGGTAAGATCGCCACCGTGGGCGCGGAGAATCCGCCGGGCAATGGTGAGGCCGAGTCCTCCCCCTCCGGTTTCGCGGTTCCTCGACGCTTCGCCCCGATAAAGCGGATCGAAGAGATGCGGCAGATCCTGAGTGGCGATTCCCGGCCCATCATCGGCCACGGTGAATGTAAGGCGACCTGAGTCTGAGCGCCAGCGCACCTCAATCTCGCCGCCGGCCGGAGTATAGCGAAGCGCATTGTCCAGCAGGTTTCCCATCGCCCGCTCCAGCAAGTGTTCGTCGCCTTCCAACAGGCCTGAATCTTGGGACCCGACTAGAGAGATCGCCACGCCTTTGGTCTCGGCCTGTGCCCGCAGCCCATCAATGCTTCTCTCGAGCATCGACCCAAATTCCACAGTGCCATGGTGCAGAGTCTGCTCCAGATATTCAACTTGGCTATAGGCAAACAAGTCGGCAACCAGGCGTTCGAGCGCATCCGCTTTTTGGCGGCATACCGCAACGTACCTGGTTACCTTCTCCGGTGTGGAGGCGATTCCCCGCTCCAAACCGTCGAGATAGCCGCGCAGCGAGAACAGCGGCGTGCGCAGATCGTGCGCGATGGCGCTGATAAAAAAGCGACGCTCTTCCTCTAGCTGCGCCTGTCGCCCCAGCGATTCCCGCAGTCCCACCCCCATGGCGTCGAAGGCAGCTCGCACCTCGGCGACTTCGCGGACTCGCGAGTCCGGTAGCTCAAAATCCAGCTTGCCGCAGGCGATCCGTCTGGCTGCCAAACTCGTCGCCTCCAGTGGCCGTACCACATAGCGGCCCATGAGCACACCCACACCGATGAGGGTCAAGACGAGCCCGAGCAGGCCGAAAAGCGCAGGGGCCGGCGGCCCGCCGCCGGCATCAGCAGTCGACACGTCTATAGTGCCCAGTCGACGGCGCCCATCCATCAGCAGAACTTCGTGGGTGGGATTCCATGGCTGAACCGCGTTCCCGCCCGTGTAGATGACGTGCGCCCGCGTGTCTCGGAGTACAACTCCCACCCCCAAACCGGCGAGTTGCCGGCTTGTTGACATCCGCCACGTTGGTTCGCTCCAGCGCGCGCGGTTGCCGGCGACTAGGCCGGCCACCTTATCGAGCAACTGAGTCTGTCGCTGGTCGATAGGCGTGCCCCAACTCTGATTCCATCCCGAGCCCGCGTGAATTGTTCCAAGCAGTGCCGCCGAGACCCCGGCGAAGATCACGGGGATGATGAACATCGCCAGCAGAGAGATGATCAGCCATTTGCGGATACTGAGGGTCTTCATCGCCTCGTTGCCTCAAATCGATAGCCCACACCCCACACCGTCACGATGTATCGCGGATTATTTGGGTCGCCTTCGATCTTTTCGCGAATCCTGCCGATATGGACCGTGACGGTATGCCGGTCACCAACGTCCCTCCAGAAACGCTCAAGGAGCTGTTCGTAGGTAAACACCTGGCGTGGTCGTTCGGCCAGCATCCTGAGCAGATCGAACTCGCGAGGCGTGAACGACACCAGGGCACCGTCCACTCGCACCTCGCGCGCCCGAACATCCAGCGTCAGCCGCCCGAAATCTAGTATGGTCGCGCGAGTCGTCTCCCCTCTCCCGGCTCGCCGAAGCACTGCCTTGACCCGAGCTACCACCTCAGCGGGTGTTGCCGACTTGACTATGTAGTCATCGCCACCCAGGCCGAGACCGCGAATCTTGTCTACATCCTCGGCGCGGGCGCTGAGAAACAGGACCGGCACGTCGCTCGTCCGCCGAATCTCCCGGCACAACTCGAAGCCGCTCTCTCCCGGCATCATCACGTCCAGCAGCACGCAATCAGGGAGCATGCTACCGATGACTGCCAGGGCTTCGCAAGCATTGTTGGCGCCCCGTACCCGGAAGCCGTCGGCCTCCAGGAAGTCGCGCATTAGCTCGACTATCGTGTGGTCATCATCGACCACCAGCACGTTTCTTGTGGATTCCACGCAACTCCCCATCCGCGGTTCGATGCTCGACTCTACGGCACCTGTGTTATGGCAAGCTATTCTCTCACTCAACGATGAGTCGCCGGGTGCCTTTTTGGGCTGTCTGACCGCACTGTGACCTCCAGTTGACCGTTTTGTGACCTTTTGACGCACCAGTCCGTGATGTTCCAACCCTACGCTGGTGGTGGATCGATGATGGCAGCCAATCGCGGATGGCATGCCATCTTCCGGCCTTCGATCTCATCAGGCAAGGAGCAGAAAAAATGAGCAGTGAACTGGTAGTGGAAACAACCAACCTGACGCAACGATATGGCAATCAGCTTGCCGTGAACAATTTGCATCTGAGAGTGCGCCGAGGCGAGGTGTATGGCTTCCTGGGGCCGAACGGCGCCGGCAAGACCACGACCCTCCGCATCCTGGTTGGCCTCGTGCGTCCGACCTCGGGCACAGCCGTGGTGGTAGGGGAGCGACCAGGAACGGCTAAGGGACTCGCCCGAGTAGGAGCGCTTATCGAATCTCCTGCTTTCTACCCATATCTTTCGGGCCGGCGTAACCTACGCATCGTGGCCACCTACGCCGGGATTCCGGCGTCGCGGATAGACACGGTTCTGGAGCAGGTCGAGCTGACCGAGCGGGCTGCTGACAAGTTCAAGACCTACTCACTGGGAATGAAACAGCGACTCGGGGTAGCGGCGGCACTGCTAAAGGATCCGGAACTGCTGATTCTCGATGAGCCAACCAACGGCCTTGACCCCAAAGGTGTGGCCGACATGCGCGCTCTCATTCGCGGCCTGGGTCAAGGGGAGCGAACCGTGCTGCTCTCCAGTCATTTACTGGGTGAAGTGGAACAAATCTGCGACCGGGTTGGCGTGATCCAACATGGCAAGCTGGTGGCTGAGGGAACCGTGGCCGAACTGCGCGGACAGACGAAACTATTGCTGCGAGTAGATCCACTGGAGCGTGCCAGGCGAGTGATCGGGGTGATGTGCGGAGCCAACAATGTCGAGGTCTGCGACGGCGCCCTGGTAGTGGCAACAGACATCGCGCGTGCCGGCGAGATCGCGCACGAGCTAATCGCTAGCGGAATCACCCTCAGCGAGTTGCGGTCGATCGAGCGATCCCTTGAAGAGTCGTTCCTGGAACTCACCGAGGAAGAGCACACATCCGTACTCGCCTCGTAGCACATATTCACAACCAAGGAGAACATCATGGTAAATAGTTTCATCGCCGAGATTGACAAGATAAGTAGGCGCCCCGGCACGTGGGGACCCGCCGCGCTGTTCGCCGCCCTGGGCGTCCTGTTCAACTACGTAATTCCGTACCTCAGCTACACCAACCCAAGCGGACACGTGTCCAGCGCGAGCCAGGCGAAGTTGCTGGCGGGCATGTTGCCGGCGCAGATGCTCCCGCAGATGGTCTCCGGCTTTCCCCGATTCGGTGGCGCCATCGCCCTCATTCTTGCTGCATTGACAGTGGGAAGTGAGTTCGGTTGGGGCACGTTAAAGACGGTGCTAGTCCAGCGACCCGGCCGGATGGATGTTCTGATCGGTAAGCTCGGGGCCATAGCCGTTGCCCTGGTTGGCTTCGTCCTCGTTGTGTTCGCCGCTGGGGCCCTGAGCAGCTTGATTGTGGCAACGGTCGAACACGCTCCGGCGATTTGGCCATCGCTCGGGACCATCACTCAGGCGATCGGTGTCGGGTGGTTTATCCTGGCCGCCTGGGCGGCTCTGGGGGTTGCGCTCGCCATGCTCGTCCGCGGCACGGCACTTTCAATCGGTCTTGGTTTGGTCTATGTGCTGGTGATCGAAGGCCTCATCATTGGGTTCGCGGACAAGCTACAGGTGCTCGCCGACATATCGAGGGCGCTGCCGGGGGACAACGCCGGGTCACTCGCCGCGAGCATAATCCCGTCTGCGTTGCAAATCAAGACGCCCGGCTTGGTTGCAACCGTGGGGCCAACACAGGCAGCGCTCGTCCTGGCGGCATATGCGGTTGGGTTTGTGCTGTTGAGTTCCCTGCTCTTACTGAAACGCGACGTGACATGAGCATTGCTGAGCAGTCGATTCGATTTCTCAAAGGGAGGCAACCATGACTACATCACGTGACGAATTACGCGACCACCTTCGCGCCGCGCTCGAGGCAGCCCCGGAGCTACCTCGAGGCGACCGGGAGCATCTGGCCGACG
>JBPCKK010000090.1:0-19428 GCA_051004335.1 Chloroflexota bacterium | reverse complement strand
CCGCAGTGCCGTACGCTGCGCCGGCGCCATCAGCACCATTGTGGAACGGGGAAAGTGGTCGACTTGCCCCGACCCGATGGACTGCGTCATAAAGCGCTTGAAAGCGAAGAGGTCCTCATTGCTGAGGCGGGGTGAGGCAATGCCAACCACCGAGTCTGGGCCGCTTTCCTCGATGATCGGCTGCACCCGATCAGCAATGTACTGAAGTGCCTCAGACCACGACACCTGCTCGAATGCTTCTCCGCGACGAATCAGCGGCGAGAGAATGCGCTCCGGGCTGTTGATGAACTCGTAGTTGAATCGGCCCCTATCGCAGAGCCAGCTATTGTCGATCTCGGGATTGTCGCGCGACAGGAAGCGAATCACTTCATCGTTCTTGCGGACGGACAGATTGATATTGCAGCCCATGGCGCAATGCGGGCAGATACTCGGCCGGTTCTGCATCTCCCAGGCACGGAAATTGAAGCGCTGCTTACGGCTAGTCAAGGCGCCCACCGGGCAGAGTTCGACTACGTTGCCGGAAAAGTTGGAAACGTATGGACGGTCCTGGAAGGTCCCAACCATGCTGTGATCTCCACGATCGAGCAGGACAATCGACTTGTCCTCAGCGATATCCGCGCAGAAGCGCACGCAGCGCCAGCAGAGGACGCAGCGCTCACGATCGAGCGCGATGGTTGGGCCCAAGATGATGGGCTTTACATGATGTCGCTTCGGCTCGATATAGCGGCTGACTCCCGGACCCCAACGAAACGTCTGGTCTTGCAGGGGACATTCACCGGCGCGATCGCAGATGGGGCAGTCGAGCGGGTGGTTGGCCAGGAGGAACTCAAATATCCCGCGCTGCGCCTTCTCGACCACCGCGCTCCGTGTCCGGATGACCATGCCGTCGGCAACCGGAGTCGAACAGGCGGTAATTGGGCCCTTGGTCACACCTTCCTGTTCCACCAAACAGGTGCGGCAGGCGCCGACCGGCCCCAGTTTGGTGTGGTAGCAAAAGATGGGAATGTCGATGCCGTGCGCCTTGCAGGCCTCCCAGAGCAGCATGCCCTTGGCCACGTGCAACTGGTCGCCGTCCACGGTTATGGTTACCAGGTCTTCCAACAGGACCTCCGGTCGCTCGGATTTCTAGATACTTGAAGGCTTGGCGCGACTTAAGCCACGGCGGTCGCGCGATGCATGTAAGGACATCCCCGTGCGCGAATGTGTTCTTCATACTCGTCAAAGAAGTATTTGATCGAGGCGACGATATTCGAGGTTGAGAAGTCGCCGAGGGCGCAAAACGAACGTCCCAGAATGTTGTCGCAAATGTCGAGGAGCAAGGGGAGATCCTCCTGCCGGCCCTCACCCTTCTCGATGCGTGCCACCGTCTTCGCCAGCCAGGGAGTTCCCTCGCGACATGGTATGCACTTGCCGCAGGATTCATGGGCGAAAAACTCACTGATCCGAAGCTGGGCGCGGATCACGCACACATCATCGGGAATCAGAATGAAGCTGGCTGAACCGAGGGCGGATCCAGCTTCACGGTAGCCCTCGTACGACATGGGCACGTCGATGAACTGATCGGTGCCGGGGAGCATTGGCGCCGAGGCCCCCCCCGGGATGTATGCCTTCAACTTCTTGCCGGGGAGCATCCCTCCGGCTCGTTCTTCCAGCAGCACGCGGAACGGAGTGCCCAGCTCCATCTCATAGTTGCCCGGGCGCTGCACCGGGCCGCTGATTGAGCACACCTTCGTGCCCGGACTCTTCTCCGTCCCATACGAGCGGTACCAGGCGGCGCCGCGACGCACTATGTGCGGGACGTTCGCTATGGTCTCCACGTTGTTGATCACGGTAGGTTGCCCGTACAGGCCTTTGAGGGCGGGAAATGGTGGACGGAGACGCGGGAAGCCGCGATAGCCCTCCAGTGAGTCGAGTAATGCGCTTTCTTCGCCACATATATATGCCCCGGCCCCACGATGAATCACTATGTCGATGTTGAATCCGGAACCAAATATATTGGCGCCCAGATAACCGGCCGCTTGGGCTTCGGCTACTGCCTGGTCGAGAATCTCGCCGATGTAGAGAAACTCGCCGCGGATATAGATGAACGCCTTCTGGCACCCAATGGCGTAGCTGGCCAGCGCCACGCCCTCCAGCAACTGATGAGGGTTGCGTTCCATCAGTTCCCGGTCCTTGAACGCGCCCGGTTCGCTTTCGTCAGCGTTGATCACCAGGTACGTGGGCAAGATGCCCTTGGGGATAAAGCTCCACTTCCGTCCCGTGGGGAATCCGGCGCCGCCCCGCCCGGCCAGGCCGGAATCGGATACTACCTGGGTAACGTCGGCCGGTTGCATACCAGTGACCGCCTGGCGCAGAGCCGCATAGCCGTCATGCGCCACATACACATCCAGTTTGTTGATGTCGGGCACTTCAACGTGTTGAAACAGGATCGGTTCCATCTACGGTTTCATCCCCACGGTTTCCTCCCAGGTACGCCGGATAGCGAAGCCGGGCGCTCCCGCCGCCTGCAGTTGCTGCTGGCGCGCCGCATCAATGAGCGCGTCTACCTTCTCCGGTGTCAGATCTTGATAGTAGCGATGGTTCACCTGCATGATTGGGGCTCGATGACACGCCGCCAGGCACTCCACGCGAAACAGGGAGAACATGCCGTCCGCTGTGGTTTCACCCGGTTGGATATCCAGTTTCCGAGCAATGTAGTCGATGATTTCGTCGGCGCCCAAGTAGGCGCAGGGCGCGGTCTTGCATACCTCGAGGACATACGTGCCTACCGGCTCCGTGTAGTACATGCTGTAGAAGGTGGCCACCTCTTCGACCTGATCGACACTCATCTTAAGCAACTCGGCAACATCTTCCATGACTTCCCGGCTCACCCACCCCACCTCGTTCTGTGCCAGATGGAGCGCCGGCAGTAGTGCCGAGCGGGTTTGTGGATATTTGGCCATGAACTCGTGAATGCGACGCACCGCGTCATCGGAGAGAACGCGCATCGCCATCAGCGGTCCACCTCGCCCAGGACAATATCAATGCTGCCGATAATGGCGATCATATCGCTGACCAGATAGCCCTGCGACATCTGCGGAAGCGCTTGCAAGTTGTAGAACGAGGGAGCGCGCATATGGAACCGGTACGGCTTGCCGCTGCCGTCGCTCACCACGTAGTAACCCATCTCGCCTCGAGCGCCCTCGATAACGTTGTATATCTCGCCGACCGGCGGCTTGAGCCCTTCGGTGAACAGCTTGAAGTGGTGAATCAGCGATTCCATGCTGCCGACCAACTCGTCCTTGGGTGGCGGCACGATCTTACGATCGTCGATGCGCCACGGACCGTCGGGTAGGCCATCGATGGCTTGCTGGATAATGCGCAAGCTCTGACGCATCTCCTGGACGCGACAGTAGAAGCGCTCGTAGACGTCGCCGCGTTGCCCGACAATCATGTCGAAATCAAAGTTTTCGTAGCCGCTGTAGGGGCGAACCTTGCGGACGTCGTAAGGGATTCCGGAGGCGCGCAGTGTGGGGCCGGAGCAACCCATGTCGATTGCAACCTTTTGGCTCAATACGCCTACGTCCTTTGTGCGTTCAACCCAGATGTCGTTGCGGGTGAGCAGATCTTCGTACTCATCGATCCGGCCGGGCATCACCTTGAGAAAGTTCCGGATTTTGGGCTCGAACTCCGACGGAAGATCAGCCATGAGACCGCCGATGCGGATATAACTGGTCATCATGCGCACGCCACTGATGGTTTCCTTGATGTCGAGCACCATCTCGCGTTCCCGAAAGCCATACATGAACATGCTCATGGCGCCGAGGTCAAGCGCGTGGGTTCCCAACCAGACGCAGTGGCTGCCGATCCGTTCCAACTCACTGAGGAGGACGCGGACCCACTTTACCCGTTCCGGCACGTCGATCCCCAGCAACTTCTCCACAGCCAGCACATAGGCAAGTTCGTCGAGCATGTTGTCCAGGTAGCCCATACGGTCGGTCAGCGTGATTACCTGTTGATATTTGAGTCGCTCGCCGGTTTTCTCAATGCCAGTGTGGAGATAGCCAACGTCCGGGGCGCAGCGAATCACGGTTTCACCGTCGAGTTCGAGGAGGAGTCGGAGCACTCCGTGGGTTGACGGATGCTGCGGCCCCATGTTGAGGAGCATGCTCTCGCCGCTGCGTTCGGTGGTAACCACTACATTCCCTACTTACACAAGTGTCTTATCAACTTTGGGTCTCGGAAGGGTGATCTGCGTTTGAGGATAGTCTTTGCGGAGCGGATGCCCAATTGTGCCCTCGGGAAGCATGATCCGACGGAGGTCGGGGTGTCCCTCGAACTCCACGCCAAAAAGATCCCAAATCTCCCTCTCCGCCCAGTTGGCCGCGCCCCAAACGTTGGACACCGTTGGCACCGGCTCACTCACTTCGACCTGCGTCTTCAGCCGGAAATAGGCAAAGTCATTAAGCGACATCACGTTGTAGACCACGTCAAATCGCGGCTCCCGGTCGAGCCAATCGGTACAGGTGAGATCAGAGAGGTAGTTGAAGCCGAGGTCATCTCGACAGTAGAGGCAAACGGCAAGCAAAGAGTCTGTGGCGACAATCGCCGTGACTTCATCGCGAAAGGAGACGACCTCGTGGATAGCCGGACCGAACCGCTGTTGAAGCGCACCGGCCGTTTCGACGGGATTCACCGTTAGACTCCGCGCCCGCTCAACTGCAGATCAGATGCCGGAGGGATGCCGCGCTTGATCTTGTCCTGGAGCATGGTGAAGCCGTACATCAACATATCCGGCGTTGGTGGACAACCCGGCACATAGATGTCTACCGGCACTATCTGGTCCACACCCTGGACGATTGCGTAGTTGTTGAACACGCCGCCGGTAGAGGCACAGGCGCCCATGCTGATTACCCACTTGGGATCGGGCATTTGATCGTAGATCTGACGCAGCACCGGCGCCATCTTGGCGGAGAGGCGACCGGCGACGATCATGAGATCGGATTGGCGCGGCGACGCGCGAAAGACCTCGGCGCCGAAGCGGGAGACGTCCCAGCGCGACGCGCTCATCGCCATCATCTCAATGGCGCAACAAGCGAGGCCAAACAATGCGGGCCAAATCGAATTTGCCTGGGCCCAGTTGCCAATGTCGGCGGCGCGGGTGGTAAAAACGCCGCCGTGGTGCGTTGGCAAGTAGTCAGTATCCCCGGAAGGTCTCAGCGAACGGGGTTCGATGATAGGTAAGTGTGGTCTAGAGCTAGGATCGGATTCGCTCACGATTCCCAATCGAGCGCTCCCTTCTTCCAGATGTAGATGTAGCCGGTGAGGAGGATCACTATGAAGATAAGCATTTCCAGAAAGCCGGCGAAGTGCAGCGGCCGCAGCAGAATGGCCCAGGGGTAAAACGACAATGCTTCGATATCGAAGAGCAGAAAGAGCATGGCAATTACGTAGAACTTCACCGGAAAGCGTTGCCGGGGCGGCTCGATTTCGGTCATCCCCGACTCATAGGGAGCGAGTTTCTCCCGAGTCGGACGAAACGGTCCAACAAAAAAGGTAATAAATATGTTGAAGGCCGCGAATCCGCCGGCGACAAGCGACAGAATCAGAATCGGCACGTACGCGGTAATCATGTCTACCTCGCGCGAAACACCTTCGGCGCAATGCGCGCGCTCCGTCCCGTGTTCCCCCAGGAATCGTGCGTCTGGCGCCAGCCCAGCGGTTTGTACCTCACAGTACCATACAGTCTTTCTCACCTCGTAGAGGGGGAGGACAGGTGCACTGGCGCTAGACTAGCGGAGATGAAAGCCCGGCCGGCTGGCCCTCCAGCTGGTACATGACGAGCGGAGGAAAGAGGCATGCGTAGGGTTCGACCCCAGCGTCGCTCCTTTGTTGACCTGTACCGCATCACTATTGGCGACTACATCATCGCGGCGGCAGCTCTGCTTACTTTGATAAGCCTGTTTCTGCCCTGGTTCACTAGCAGCCTAACCGGAGCACATAGCCAGTGGGCGTTCACCTATTCGGAAGTGGTAGCGGTGATCGTCATCGTCTTCTTCCTGGCGACGCTTATCCTCATCGTCTATCCCGCTTTGTCCGCCGACCTCAACATGCGTGCCCTGCCGTTTGCCACTCCCCTGTTATTTCTGACGATGGGAGCGATTCTGCTGCTGCTTTTCACCTATGAACTCGGCAAGTACGGATGTATTCAGTGTGCCGGCGTGAGCCGGGGTATCGGTGTCTGGATCGCCTGGATCGCCGCCTGGGCATTTCTCTTTGGCGCCATAATCAAGTGGGGTTCGCGACCGGACGCTCGTCTCTAGGAGGATCTAGCCATGGTGACTGCACTTCCCCGAACCATTCGCGCCCCGCGCGGCAACGAGCTGAGCTGCCGTGGGTGGCAGCAGGAAGCCGCGCTGCGCATGCTTATGAACAACCTGGATCCAGATGTTGCTGAACGTCCCCAGGATCTCGTGGTCTACGGCGGCACCGGCAAGGCCGCCCGGAACTGGGAAGCTTACGATGCGATAGTGCGAACCCTACGCATGCTAGGCGACGACGAGACCCTCTTGATTCAATCAGGCAAGCCCGTAGGTGTGTTTCGTACCCATCCACTCTCTCCCCGAGTATTGATCGCCAATTCTTTGCTCGTGCCGGCCTGGGCTACCTGGGAGAAGTTCAGGGAGTACGAGGCCGCCGGTCTGACCATGTACGGGCAGATGACCGCCGGCAGCTGGATCTACATCGGCACGCAGGGAATCCTGCAGGGGACGTTCGAAACGCTCGCCGAGGCGGCACGCCAGCGCTTTGGCGGCACACTGGCCGGGCGTCTGGTGGTGACTGCCGGCCTCGGAGGCATGGGCGGAGCACAGCCACTGGCCGTCACCATGAACGGCGGCGTCGCCCTCGTGGCTGAGGTGGATCCCAGTCGGATCGAGCGCCGGCTGGAGACTGGTTACCTGGATGAAGCCGCCGAAAGCATCGATGAGGCCCTAGCCCGCGCCGAACACTTCGTCAAACTCGGGGAGCCCCGTTCAATCGGTGTCCCCGTCAACGCGGTGGACCTCCTTGAGCATCTGGTCACAGCCGGGCCGGTGCCCGACGTGGTGACCGACCAAACCTCAGCCCACGATCTACTGAATGGCTACGTTCCCGCCGATCTCTCCGTAGCGGATGCACTAACGTTGCGCGAGCAAGACCCCGAACGTTATGTCGAACTAGCGCAAGCGAGTACAGTGCGGCACGTCCGCGCGATGATTGCCCTACAGGATCGAGGCGCGGTGGTCTTCGACTATGGAAATAACCTGCGGCAGCAGGCGCTCAACGCCGGCGAGCAGGATGCCTTCTCCTTCCCGGGCTTTGTGCCGGCATTTATTCGTCCCCTCTTCTGCAGGGGCAAGGGGCCGTTCCGCTGGGTCGCGCTTTCCGGCGACCCGGAAGACATTTATCGCACCGATCGCCTCGTGCTTCAACTTTTCCCCGAAGACGAAGCGCTGCACTGTTGGATCGAGCAAGCGCGCGAGCATGTGCAGTTCCAGGGCCTGCCGGCCCGTATCTGCTGGCTGGGCTACGGAGAGAGGGCGCGCTTTGGGCTGGCCATCAATGAATTGGTTCGCAGCGGTGAACTCAAGGCAACCATCGTGATCGGTCGGGACCACCTGGAAAGCGGCTCGGTCGCCTCACCCAACCGCGAGACCGAGGCGATGCGCGACGGCAGCGATGCCATCGCCGACTGGCCGATACTCAACGCGCTGGTCAACACCGCCGCCGGCGCCTCCTGGGTATCGGTTCATCACGGCGGCGGCGTGGGTATCGGCTACTCCCTGCACGCCGGTATGGTGGTGGTGGCCGACGGCTCCCTGCAGGCCGAAGAGCGTCTCTCGCGCGTGCTCACGACCGATCCCGGCATGGGCATCATCCGCCACGCTGACGCAGGCTATGAAGACGCGCTGGCCACGGCGCGAGATGAAGGTGTCCGCGTGCCGATGCTGGAGACCGGCTAGACAACTACCACAGTCGTGCCGACCGGGGCCCAGGTCCAGACGAACTGCGCGGCGTCGTAGGGCAGATTGACACAGCCGTGTGTTCCCAGAATCGTTCGGCCCGTGCCCAGATCGGTGGGCGAGAGGTTGGAACCGGGGCCGAAGTCGGAACGCCAGGAGGCATCGTGCAGTCCCTCGGCGCCGTCAAACGGCATCCAGAAGGTGATCGGCGTCGGGTTGTAGTAGTAGGGAGACACGGGCGGCCACGGCGAGTGGAACACAAACGGACTGGCTTTGAAGTAGATGTGGAAGATGCCGAGATCCGTCGGCAGTTCAGGCCCACCGGTCGTTACTGGAGTCGCGTAAATCTGCCGCGCGTCCTGATACATGGTCGCCGACTGCTGCTCAGTGGAGACCAAGATGCCCTGCCGCGGAACGACGCGCGCGACTTCCCGATCCAGGCGAGTATGGATAGTAGCCAACTCACTGAGCTTCAGTGCAGAGCGAAACAATGTGGTCTCGCCGCGCACGGCGGCGTCGCCGCGCTGCAATGCGGTGTGGTAGGCAGCCGCCTGGTGGGAGAAGATGTTGAGCAAAATGAGATGATCCGCCTCGCCGGACATCATGGAATCTGCCTTACTGACCAAAGTGCCGTGGTCACCACCGGATGAGGCGATGAGGGACTGTACGGCGTGCCGGCGCGACAGTATCGCGGCCCGCAGCTGGTGGTTCGTAGTCCTTTCGGCAAGGATCACCGGTGCAAGCTGTATTGGGCTTTGTGCCGTCCGCATTGCCGCGTCATTTCGCGTCAGTGCGCTAGTGAATGATCCCGTAGCGATGTCGAGGCGCTTCGCCGATAGAAGCCGGTGTCGTGCGCGCCAAGCGAGGCGCATGGCCTCAGTGCGGTCAGCAGAGGTCGCGGCCCAGAGCGTCGTTTGGACTCGCGCCATGAGGCGCCGGTAGCGCCCCGCCTGTCGGCGATAGAAGGCGGCGGCCGGCGTATCCCAGGGAGTTGTACTTTGCGGCGTCGGAGAGGCGTTGAGATGAGCAAGCGAAGAGGACAGCGGTTGAAGCTGCTGCGCGCTTAAACCCATGGCTCGCGCTTTGCGGAGTTCGCGGACGGCGACTGATCGGGCGTGCCGCGCGTCTGTCCGCGCCGCGTTCTCTGCTTGCACGCTGTTAACCCGAAAGACGCCTAGCGAGCCAAGCACGAGCGCTACAGCGGCAATCGGCAGTGCAATGCGGATGCTCCTCTGCACGTGTATCCTCCTCAACGTTGAAGCCATTATGCGGTGCTCTTGGCGCCGTTTCAACTCGTGTCCTTGCGATGTCGCCGATTACGGCGTTTGCCAAGGATGGTTCCTCTGCCACAAGTAAGTTGCTGTAGGGGCGTGTGCAGGCCGATAGGTCCCGATTTCACGGAGCGATCCCCTCTTGCTGTAACGCCTATAGGGCTCAATCAGTTACACATGGGATTGCTGCAACCGCTTTCGGATTACAAGGGTGCCGGACATGAGATCGTGGACCGCCAGGTGCTCCGGAGTCATTACTGCCACGGCGTAACCCAGAAATGACGGCGCCGCGGCTACGCAGCGCGCCGCTGTTCGGCCGAGCGCGTGGGGTAGGGAGAGGCGATTGCCGTCGTTGTCTACAACGCGTATCCCCAGCAACCGCTTGCCCACCGTGGCTTGCCAGGGCGAAGCCTCGCCCACCAGGAAGTAGAGCGGCGCGACGAGTATCACCACAACAGCGAGAGTGGGCGACAGTCCCAGACCAAGCCCTGCGGCCACTATGGTGATCAAGGCAGTATCGATCAGCCAGGCCAGAAAGCGCCAGCCCATGCTACTGATCTCGGAGTGTGTCGGGCTCCCTGTTGGGAAACTCTCGTCCCCAATTTGCACGCCGGCACTCGCATCCATGTTCGGTCACCTCTTGATAGAATCGGCCACGACGAGGGATCAGGAGAGGTATGGGCGCGGTCAATGTTGCGCAGCCGGTCGGCACCGCGTCCGAAGCGGCTCTAGACTACCCGCGGATCGGGGTGATCAGCGCCGGTCACCTCCTCAATGATCTATATAGTAACCTGCTCATCGCCCTCATGCCTTACTTCGTGCTACAGGGCAAGATCAGCGCGACCATGGCCGGGCTGATTCTGCTGGTCTATCTCTTGGGCTCATCAATTCTCCAGCCCCTATTTGGCCTGCTTGCCGACCACAGTGGGCTGCGTCTGTTCGCCATCATTGGGCCGCTCTGGGTCGGCATCGGCGCCTGTCTGACCGGCTGGGCGCCGGACACACGCGCACTTTTTGCCCTTGCCGCCTTTTCCAGCATCGGCTCGGCGGCCTTCCATCCCCAGGCGGCGTCGATGGTAAACGGCATGAGTCCACGCCAGAAGGGGTGGACCATGTCACTCTTCTCCATGGGTGGCAACATTGGTTTTGCCTTTGGACCGGTGCTCGCCGCCGGTGTTGCCGTGATCGGGTTGCGCTGGAGTCCACTGGCCCTGCTTCCCGGAATTGTACTCACCCTTCTCCTTGCCCGCTTTGCCCCGCGCACATCACGACGGCAATCCGGATCGGCGCTCGAAGGCGTACGTGGCATCACGCGCCGTGTTTGGGGCACGCTGTCCCTCGTCATCGCGGTCATCGCGACGCGTA
This sequence comes from Chloroflexota bacterium, assembly GCA_051004335.1. Taxonomy (GTDB): domain Bacteria; phylum Chloroflexota; class UBA5177; order UBA5177; family UBA5177; genus CAVSUG01. The sequence continues at coordinate 8,810 of JBPCKK010000090.1, read as the reverse complement.
GCGGCACGCAGTACTGCCTCATCATCTTTTTGCCCTTGCTCTACCACGCTCGCGGCTCCTCCGCCGAACTGGGCTCGATATACGCCTTTGTCCTCTCTCTGTCCGGCGCACTTGGCGGATTGCTTGGCGGCTCTCTTTCGGATCGGTATGGCCAAAAGCTGGTAGTGGTGTCAACCTTAGTTGCCGCTGTTCCTCTGCTGGCTCTCGCGCTTACCGTTCACGGCCCGCTCGTGTGGCCGCTTCTTATCTGGGCGGGCGCCGCATTGCTCGCCTCAAACTCGTTAACAGTGGTTCAAGGACAGCAGCTCTTGCCGGGCAGCATGGGAGTGGCTTCTGGGCTCACGTTGGGGCTAGCCTTCGGCCTTTCTGGTGTGATCGCCTCCGCTTTCACCGCCCTTTCCGACCACGTGGGTATCGCCACCGCCGTACACTTGCTTCCGGCGTTACCGTTGATGGCCGCTATCCTTGCTGTCTTTGTCCCGGCTCACGACCGGCTCACCGTCGCCGGTATGTAAAGAGTTCCAATGGAAGACACGACGTGTGAGGCGGCCCTTCAGCTGCTGCGGGTCGGCGCCCACCGACTAGGGATTTCACTAAGTGAGCAGCAGTGCCGGCTCTTTGTGCGCTACTGCCTGGCGATCATTGAGACGAATGCGCACACGAATATCACCGCCATGCGTACGCCGGAACAAATCATGCGCGGACTCTTCCTTGAGTCGCTGACCATGATTCCGGCCTTTCCCTCTGAATGGATGCAGTCGAAGAGCGTGATCCACTTGATCGATGTCGGTACTGGAGCGGGCGTGCCTGGTGTGCCACTGAAGATAGTCTTTCCCCAGTGGCGCGTCACGCTGGTCGAGTCGGTCGGGAAGAAGGCCGGATTCGTCCAGCGGGTGGGCGGCGAACTCGGTCTCCAGGATGTCGATGTACTGACGGCCCGGGCGGAGGAGGCTGGGCGCAGAGGTGACCTTCGCGACGCGGCGAATCTCACGGTGGCACGGGCAGTTGCCGCTCTTCCCACATTGCTGGAACTCTGTGCGCCGCTCACGCGCACTGGCGGATTGATGATCTTCCCGAAAAGCGGCGACGTTCAGCGCGAGATTGAATCGGCGACTGCGGCCGAACGTGTGCTCGGCTGTCCGTTGGAGCGCATCGTGCCGGTACCGGAGAATCCTGATCTCGGGTCGGGACGTTTCCACCTGGTCTACCGCAAGACGGACGCGACACCTGCCGGCTACCCGCGCCGTGTCGGGTTGGCTAAGAGCCGGCCAATCGTCGGCGGTTGAGTGCGGGCGGGATTTCGTGATAGCCGATGGCTAGCAGAATAGCCGCCGCGCCCGCCGCCTGAGAGAGTGAGAAATGGTCGCCAGCGAGCATGATACCGAACAGGGTGGCGAAGGCGGGTTCCGACGCCATTATCACAGCGGTGCGCTCAGCGGAAATACGCTGCTGGACAAACGTCTGCACCAAGAAAGCGAGAGCGCTGGCTAGAACGCCGGTGATGAGAATCGCCGGCCAAACCGACGGCGGCGGCGGAATCTCCCCAGTGAACAGCGCGCCGCCGCTGAACAAGATGGCGCCGGCCATCATCTGGCTGAAGGCCAGCCGAAGAACGTTGGCTTTGGCGGCGAGGTGAGCCAGCAGCAGGATGTGACAGGAAAGCAGTAACGCGGTTGCCACTTCCAGACCGTCACCCAGAGCTTCGCGCGACCCTCCGCCTTGGAGCGGACCAACGAGTAGCGCCGTACCGACGAGCGCGCCGATCACGGATACCACGGTCGCGCCGCGTGGCGGGCGACGCAACACGAGGTAGCCGAGTACCGGTGTGAGCACGACGAACAACCCGGTGAGCAAGCCCGCTTTGGAAGCCGTGGTGTAGCGCAGGCCGATCGTCTGGGTCAGGTATGCGCATGCGAGTACGACTCCGGGAAGCAAGCCGGCGCGAATTCCAGATCCCTTCAAGAAGACGGCCGGTGCCAGAATAAGGGCGGCGAGGACGAAGCGCAGCGCCAAGAATGGCGCCACCGGATAACCGCTAACCGCGTCGCGCACTATGACAAACGTCCATCCCCAGATTGCCGTAATACCGAGCAATGCAAGGACGGGGAGGGCGCGTCCACCGCGCCGGTCGATCATGCCGGAGCCGTAGGATCCGAAGCCAGGGAAGACGGTTGTACGGAAGTGCGACGTTGCTGCATGGGCCAACCGGCCAGCAGAATGATGACGAAGACGAGGGGAAGTAAACTCGGCCAACCGCGCAAGCCGAGGAAGTAGCCGGCGTTGGGGGCTATGTGATTCCCCGCTAAGTTGGGCCAGGAATACATGGTTAGCGGATTACGCAGCCAGGAGGTGGGAAACGTATCGCCACCAAGAAAGAGCGACCAGGTGACGACCACCGACCAGAGCGCGGTGGCAGCAATGAGAGATCGAACGACGATGCGCCGGCCACTATCCAGGAAGAACAGTACGGGAAAGGCCAAAAACGGCACGCAGGGGACGAGGTAGCGCGGCCCATCGACCTGGCCGCCGTTCCAGCCCCAATAGGCGCTGATGGCGAGAATGAGGGCCGCGCCGCTGGCGAGAGAGACGATGGCCTCGACGCCGTATCCACGCCGCGCCATGATCCAGGCCCCAGGGATGGTCAACAGCAGGAACGGCGACATGAAGAAGAGGCCACGATACGGCCCCAGCGTCAGGTCGAAGAGCGGTCCGAGTTGCACCGAGGTGAATCCGGCATAGCCCGCCGCCGGCGCTGCCGACCAGCAGAAGTCGTGGGAGTAGCCGGTATCCAGCGGATTGCCGAAGGTCAGGTAGTTGTAGGCGAAGAGGGCAAGCACTGGTACAGAGCCCGCGGCACACAGTCCAGCGACGGCACTCGGTGACCGTCGGAACATCCACAGCGCGTAGAGACCCACAAGCGCAATGATCAGGGCGACGGTGTATTCGGTGAATAATGCCAAGCCCAGGAGAAAGCCGGCTGCCGGGATAGCCCAGCTTCCAACGCGGGACCGAGAGCGGAGGAAGATAAGCGCGAAGGCGGTGAAGAGGAACGCCGCAACGGGCTGGTGCGAGTAAAACACGGTGGAGTAGGGCAGGGCCGCGGTCGCCAGCCCGTACAGCGCGGTGAGGACTAATCGGATGGCGATACCGGCGACGAAGAAGCCCAGAAACCAGAAGAAAAAGGCGACAAAGAGGGCGGACAGGAGGGCGTCCACGCCAATGGTGACTACATACTTGGAGAGCGCCCAATCCTGAAACGGCGGGTAGAGGCGATTTCCCCAGGGGATGGTTTGCACGTTTCCAGAACCGGATCGCTGGCAACCACCCAGAACTCGGCCTTTCGCCGCCGGCGCCTTCTGCGTGTCGGTCCGACCCAGCACGATTGCCGTGTTCCAGGCGGAATTGTGCTCCAGCTCGCGAATGGCGCCGCCGAGCAACGGCGTCGCACGAGCGAGGACGAAACCGCCGTACACCGCCGCCCCCATCACCGCGGTTCCCGGCGCCTTATCGCTGTAGTAATGGCCCTTATACACAGCTTTGTCCCACGTGTTGTAGTGGTAGCGGTCGATGCGCAGGGAGTGATCGGTCACGATTGCGTGGCTGAGGTCAAGCCGTGAATCGATATTCCAGTCAGCCCAGCGCGGCATGAAGTAGGCGTAGATCACGAAGGCAAGCAGGAAGACCCGAACAACCCCGCCACTGGGAAGGGCCCGGCGAGCCCAAGGCACTCTCAGGCTTCCTCAAGCTCAGTAGCGGAACGAACCAGCACGGTGGCCGAGCGGGGGCTGGTCCGCCAGTGGCGAGCGACGACCGGCGCCACGTGCATGACAAGTAGGTAGCCGAGGATCGCGTAGGCAAACCCGACAATGGCGTCAGTGACGTAGTGCTGGCCCAGATAGGTGATGGCGAAGAGGATAGCGGCTATATAGATCAGCACTAAGTACGCCGGCCGGCCGAACTGCCGGCGCAGGAACAGGAAAAACAGCATGGGATACATTGCGTGCTCTGAGGGCATGGCGGCCACCTGGTCGTAGTGCAGGTGCAACCCCTGGAAGAAGATGGTGCCCCTGTACGGGTTGTACCAGTGCGACATGATTTTGCTATTGACGTCGACCACTCCCGGTAGGTAGACGTGACCGAGCGGCTTGGGCGCTACTAAGGTGTAGGCGTTGTGGGCAAGAAGATCGGGCTGAGCCGCCATCCATGGAGGGACGTTGAGAAAGCTGTACTGCAAAGGAAAAGCCACGGTGTACACATTGTGCGCGTGGAGCAGCGGCTGAGCCGCCATCCATGGAGGGACAGCGGGAAACAAGATGTACGTGGCAAACCCGGCGACGGCGACTATGACAAACGTGAGCGCGAACTTGGCGAATAGCTCCCGATTGGCCAGCCACAAGGCGAAGCCGGCGAACAGCGGTGCGAGGAAGTGCAGCAAGTACAACGTTGCCGCGATCACGTCCCACGGCTCCATCTTTCTGGGATGATAGAGATGCTGCTGCAGCCAGAGGGCGGGCACGTGGCCGAAGAACAGTAAACGATCCGCATCGATCATTTCGGTAACGTGCTGGGGCAAGGCAAACTGCGTGGCCAGCGGTGAGGCGAGCTGCCAGGCGAGCAGCACGGCGATGAACACGCCCCAGTCGCGCAGGAAGATCAAGCCGCGTCCAGAGACGAGAGCGGCGACGAACAGGATAATCGCCACCCACTCCACAGTGAGGCGCAGGTTAAAGTACAGAAAGCCGGCGGCAACCGCAACTACGTAGAGTGCCAATACGCAGGGCATGATTCGCCGGTACCATTCACCCATCGTCTCTCGTTTCCCTCACGTTCCAGATTCCGCTGGGGCTTCAGCGCGCCCGGCGCCCCGTTTGTCCCGGCTATTCTACTGACCGCTCTTCGCCATCGCAACGAGTACGTACTTCCATGGCAGCCATTTCTTCAAGAGTTTCTGACCATACGATGAACTCCGCCGCGACTCGGACATTTCCCTGGCGTGATGCCCTGTTGGTCGGTGGATTCGCGCTCGGCCTACGTCTGTTGTTCCAAGCATTGGCGCACGACACCTTTGACTACGACGAATTTGTGAATCTTGTCTTTGCCCAGGCCATGGCTCACGGGACAGTGCCCTACCGCGACTTTCTACTTTTCCAACCGCCGGGAGCACTGGTCCTCCTGCGACTCGTCACTCCGCTCACCGACTGGTGGTGGCCCTCATCCCGCATCATCATGGCGCTGGCCGACACAGTCAGCGCTCTCCTGGTGTGGCGACTTGGTGTCTCGTTGTTTGGCCGACGAGCCGGACTGCTAGCCGGGCTTCTATACGGGTTGAGTCCTCTGGCTCTCGTCTCTGGAGATCGGGTTGGGCAGGACCCGCTGATAACGCTGCTCGGTCTTGCCGGACTGACACTGCTTGTGACACGCAAAGAACGGGGAGCAGCCGCGCTGGCCGGAGTCTGCCTTGCCGTGGCGATCTGGGTGAAGTATCCAGCTCTGTACTTTCTTCCGCTGTATTTCTTGGCGGCGCTGCGGCGATCCCCGGTGATGATCATTGCTGCGCTGGTAAGTGGACTCGTACTATTCCTGCCCTTTCAAGCCGAGTGGCACGCTTTGTATCAGCAGACCATAGTGTTCCAGCGTACACGCTGGCTGATGGCCACCAATCAGCGAGTGGAGACCATCGTTCTGTACTGGTTGGTAGCCAGTCCACTCGCGCTGGCCGGCTTAATGTTGTGGCGGCGCCTGCCACTCTGGCTGCCTGTGGGATTTCTGCTCGGCGGCCTCTTTGGCCTGACCTCGCAGGTCTACTATCACTACTTTGTGATTGTGGTCCCATTCGGCGCTCTACTGTCCGCCCCGATCCTCGCTCGCCTGTCGCCATTAAACGTGGATCCGGCAGGGGCGGCTCCGAGTGTCCGCCCGCCGCCCGCAGGCGGCCTTGGTCGCTTGTTCACGGCTTCTGGTCGGAGATCTGGTGCACCTCAGTACCGAATGGACGCTGTGAGCCCGGCACCTCAGGGCGATCCGGCATTCGGGCCGGCCCCTACCGGTGTACCGACACTACCAGCCGTACTTATCCTGATTGGTGTCGCCGTTACGTTCGTGTGGGGGGAACTGATTTCCAATGGAGGGCCGAGTCCTCTCTACGTCACGGCGGCGCACCTCTCGAACATTCAACCGGCGGTTTCCTACCTTCAGCGTCATACCGGCCCAGGAGACATGGTCCTCGGTGATCAACTTGAGTACGCCTACCTGGCGCAACGTCCGGCGTATCTGCGCTATTTCTGGAATGTGGGCGTGCTTATAGATGCGGGCCAGCTGGAACGCGAAAATAAACACGTCCGGAGCGCGGTGATGAGTTACGGGGCAAGCAGCGGCTACCCGCCGGGCTTCACCGGCTATCTGGATCGCAATGGAAGGCGATTCGACACGTCCGCGGCTGCCGTCTGGATTCTTTCCCGTTCTGCAACGCATTTGAAGTGAGCGAAGATAACAGCGGGAGAAAGTTGGTCGGGGCGAGAGGATTTGAACCTCCGACCTCAGCGTCCCGAACGCTGCGCGCTACCAAGCTGCGCTACGCCCCGACAAGGAGCCGTTGCACCCGGTCGGTGCACCAGCGCCGCATTCTAATGCGCCTAGGTTCCGGTAGTCAACGCAGGGAGGATACCCACCGCGCGGTCCACTCTTCAAGGCCGCACTCCTCAAGGAGCCAGCGGTCACGCCGCTTGACCGCCTCCAGCTCGTCCGGAGTCAGGGTGAAGTCGCGCAGGGCCGCATCTGGCTGATTGACCAGCAAGTTACGGAAGTCTCCGTCGGTCATGAGTTTGGTGGTCACGTCGATCAGTGCCCGCAGGCTCACGTCATCCTCCGGATGAAAGCGTTCGCCCGACATTGTAGAGAATCAGCGCAAATGGCCAGTCTTGGTCGGTTTGCGCCCCAAAGAGAAGAGCAGGCGAAGGAGAAAGAGCACTGCCAGAATAAAGCACAGCATAGCGAGCAACGAGTAATGGGTGCGCAGGGTGAGGGAACCAATGAGGGAAAAGCCGATAACGAAGAGAGCATCGAAGATGCGCTGGCCGGTGTGCTCCAGTCGATCGACCGCGTACACCACATCCTCAAACTGCCCTCGCAGGTTCAGATCGCCGGATTGGACATTTTCCAGAACTCGTTGGGTGAGGAAGGGCAGATTGTAGACAGTCCGGCCCAGTACACGCGCCTCGCGGCCAGCCAAACGCAGGGTTCCCACCACCCCTGTCTCGTTGCGAAGGAGATTTTTGGCGTACGGCTCGGCGACGGTAACGAACTGGAAGCTGGGATCGAGCGCAGTGCAGAGCCCGCTCAGCGTGCCCAGCGCCCGACCGAGGAAGGCATAGTTGGCCGGTATCTGGAACGATTCGCTGAAGAGCACATCCTGCAGCTGGTCAACCACCTGCCGCGGATCGATCGACTGCAGTTCGCCAAATGACATGCTGTAGAACGTCTCAACCGCCCAAGAAAGGGCGCGACGGATTGACTGGACATCGGCGCCACGCGTGAAAAATCCAAGTCGTTGCAGAGCCAAAATGACGTCGTCGTAATCGTGGCGCACCACACCGAGAAACACGCGACGGATATTGTCCCGAGTTTTGGGAGTAATTTCGCCCACCATACCGAAGTCGAGGAGGACAACCACGGGACCGGGCTGCACAAAAATATTGCCGGGATGCGGATCGGCGTGAAAAAAACCATCGCCGAGTACCTGTTGTAGGTAGGCGCCCATCAGTATCTCGGCGACTTCGGAGCGGGCGATGCCCCGACGCTCGAGGTCGTTGAAGTCGGTAACTTTGATGCCCCGGATGTACTGCATGGTGAGCACGCGTTCGCTGCTGTGCGACCAGAAAATACGTGGAACGCGGATTCGAGGATTATCGGCAAACATGATAGCCAAACGCTCTGCGTGATGCCCTTCCTGGTGGTAATCCAATTCGAGGCGCAAGGTATCCTCGAACTCGCGGAGGACCTCGGGTAGGCTTATGCGGCGGCTGAGCGCGGTGTATCGTTGTAACCAGTGGACGATATAGCGGATGCTGACGAGATCGGCCTCGACGATTTGCCGGATGTTCGGACGTTGCACTTTGACGGCAACCACCTGGCCGGTGGGCAACACTGCTCGGTGAACTTGACCAAGTGAAGCGGCGGCTACTGGTACTGGACTGAACGCGGCGAACAGCTGATCAGGCGGTTTCCCGAGTTGTTGCTCGATAGCCGCCCGGATATCTTCGAATGGCACGCCCGGAACCTCATCCTGAAGAAGGGCCAACTCTTCGATATATTCACTGGGAAGGAGATCGACGCGCGAACTGAGGAACTGGCCCACCTTGATGAGCACGCCTCCCATTTCCAGGGCAGTCTCGCGTATCTTGATGGCACGCTGCCGGTTGTGCTGGGCGTCCTCAAAGAAATTGTACGACCGACCGCGTAGACGGGCACGCACGTACTGCCAGAGAAAACTGGCAACCAGTCCGAAGAACAGGCGAAGAATTTTAAAGCCGCGCCGGCGGGTATTGATTGGATTCATGTTGTTAGATCGATGTTGCGTTGTCTGTTCCATGCCCTCCCTACGGTGGCACAAATCACTATGCACGAGTTGAAACGGCTGGTGACCGAGTCGCCGCACGGCACGCAGAGGGCCGGAGCAGACCTCGCATTTGACCTGCGGCCCGGTGATATCGTGCTGCTGCACGGCGATCTTGGCACGGGCAAGAGTGTGTTTGCACGCGGCATCGTGGAAGGGCTTGCGGCGGGCCACTGGCAGGGAAGTCCGACCTTCGCGC
>JBPCKK010000089.1:0-10515 GCA_051004335.1 Chloroflexota bacterium | reverse complement strand
CCCACAATCCCATCGATCGGCGGGAGGAGTTTGGTCACGCGCACGGTCACCTCGTCGACGGCAAAGCGTGCCAGCAAGCGGGCGGCGATGCGCTCGGCAGCCGACTCGATCAGCTGGAATGGACGCTCGCGAAGGACGGCTACCGCCGCGTCATGTACCTGCGCATAGCTGACGGTCAATGATAAATCGTCGGCCACGCCGGCGGCAGCGAGATCGAGATGGAGATCGAGATCGAGCCGGTAGCGCTGGCCAGTCTCGCGTTCCCCCGCGCTGATGCCGCCCCAGGCAAACGCCTCAATTCCGGTGAGGAGGATATGATCCATCAGGGCCGGAGCAACAATTTGCCGAACTGGACGCGATTCGCCATGACCGCCTGCGCTTCGGCGGCATCCTCCAGTGGATAAATACCATGGATAACCGGCTTGATTCGGTTCTCGGCCACCATCTTGAGAACCTTACTGAGTTCGGCGCGCGTTCCGCCGAACGAGCCCAAAATGCTCAACTGCCCACCAAAGAGACGATCCAGATTCAGCTTGCCGTTTGGTCCGGTGGTGGCGCCGGTAGTGACCAGCCGGCCATTGCGCGCCAGCGATCCGACGCTCTGTTCCCAGGTTGCCTCGCCCACGTGCTCCACCACGATGTCGACGCCCCGCTTGCCGGTCAGACTGCGTACCTCGCGACGGAAATCCACGTCCGAATGATTGATCGTGTAGTCCGCGCCAAGCTCGCGAGCGCGTTCCAGTTTGTCCTGACTCCCCGCGGTGGCGAAGACACGCGCTCCTCCTTGCTTGGCGATCTGGATAGCGGCGCTGCCCACGCCGCTGCCGGCGCCCAACACAAGCACATCCTCACCGGGACGGAGACGAGCCCGACTGACGAGCATATGCCAGGCGGTCAAGGTGGCCAGCGTGACGGCAGCCGCCGCTTCAAAGGAGATCCCATCGGGAATGGACAATAGTTGGCGAGCGGCCACACTCACATACTCGGCATAGCCGCCACTACTGTTGCGGCCCAGTACGTCGCCATGGAGACAGATAGTCTCTTCACCCATCAGGCAATATTCACAGACGCCACAGGTTAGGTATGGCGCAATCACCACGCGATCACCGGGCTTGAAACGCGTCACCAAGTCGCCGACTTGCTCCACTTCTCCTGCTACTTCCGATCCAGAGATGTGGGGCATGGGAATCTCATGCGGCAAGTTACCATCACGAACAAAGAGATCGAGACGATTGACGCCGCAGGCACGGACGCGCACCAGCGCCTCGTCCGGCCCCACCTCCGGAGCGGGTACCTCACGATATTCCAGAACTTCCGGACCACCGTGGCGTTCGAAAACAATAGCCCGCATACAGTTCTCCTTCACCCTGCCGATTTTCTCATGCTACTCTGCGAAACCAGGAGGACTCGTGGACGACGTCGAGGAAATTAAGAGCCGCTTGCCGATCGAGGACCTGGTCGGCGGATATGTCGACCTGAAGCGCGCCGGGTCCACACTCAAAGGGCTCTGTCCCTTTCATCAAGAGAAGACCCCCTCATTCATTGTCACGCCGAACCGCGGTACGTTCCATTGCTTCGGTTGCGGCAAGGGCGGAGACATTTTCACCTTCTTGATGGAAACCGAACACCTCCCGTTCCCGGAAACACTCAAGGAGTTGGCCGCGCGCGCCGGAGTGACGCTGGCTCAGCGAGAACCGGCGAAAGCTTCCCTCACCGGCCGGCTCTATGAGGCGAATGAGACCGCCGCCGGCTTTTACCGAGATGCGCTGCACGCGCAACCAGGAGCACGGGCGCGTGACTATCTGGAAAAACGCGCTTTTGATCGCGCGGCGATGGAGCTGTTCGATCTCGGCTGGGCTCCGTCGGGTCGCGATGCGCTGGTGCAACACCTCCGCAGACGTGGGTTTGAGGATCGGATTCTGTTAGCCGCCGGTCTCGCGATGCAAGAGGACATCGGCGGTGGCCTCCGCGACCGCTTTCACGGCCGGCTCATGTTTCCTATTCGCGACGTGAAGCGACGGGTATCCGGTTTCGGCGGGCGAATCCTGGACGATGGCCAGCCAAAGTACCTGAACTCGCCGCAAACGGAGATCTTCGACAAGAGCGGCGTGCTCTATGGCGTGCACCTAGCGGCTGAGGACCTGCGCAAGGGCGGACGCGGCGTCCTGGTGGAAGGTTACCTCGACTGCCTGCGCGCTCATCGCGCCGGATTTCCCTGGACCGTGGCCAGTTTGGGTACGGCGGTCACGGTGCCGCAACTTGCCGCCCTCAGCCGGCTTACCGATATAGTGGTCCTGGCGCTCGATCCGGATCCCGCTGGGCAAGCAGCAGCCGCGCGCACCGCACTTACCGCTTTGGCCGAGGTCACGCAAGCCCGGGGGCGGGCGACTGGAGGCGTCGGCGCTGTAGATTTGCGTATCGCCACCCTGCCGGCCGACGCGGGCGATCCAGACGAACTTATACGGGACAACCCAGCTCGCTGGCACGAAACCGTGGAGCAGGCGATTCCGGCGTTTGAATTCTTTTTCCAACAGACGCTGCGCGGGCTGGACCGTTCTGACGATGCCTGGCGTCAGCGAGCCATCGACCAACTCCTCCCCGTGATCCAGCAGTTTGCCGGTTCGGCCGGGTGGCAGGCTACCTGGTTGCAGCGGCTGGGTCAGGAAACCGGCATCGATACGCAAGTGCTGCATCGTTCGCTCCCCGGAGCGCCCGCAGCTCGACGTGCCGGCCGCGGCACAACGCGCCGGCCGGGGGCGGAAAGCGACGTGATGGGAGGAACAACCGCGCGTGCCGTGGGCACTACGCCGGTGGAAGGCATGGAGTCGTCGTTTCTCGCCTTTTTGCTCACCCTTGTCGTGGTGCCGGACGACATGCTGGATGAGTTGCGTCTGCTGAGTCTGGAGCGGCCGGAGCACCAGCAGCTACTGGAAGGCATCCTCCGCTGGTCCCAAACGGGAAATTACGACTACGAGATGCTTGCCGAAACCCTCCCCGACGAAATACGTCCCCTCGCCAACGATCTCCAAGCGCGCCAGATGCCACTGCCCGTGGACGAGAAGATTCGCGTGGGCATCGCCCTCCATCTAGCCCGCATGCGGCGTTTTCGGGTGTTGGCGCAGATCGAGCGCACCAGGCAGGCAGTGGCCGACACCGACACAGAAACCCAGCTTGTCGCGGTCAACGCCCTAGGCCGGCTCATCGCCGAGCAAGGTGAGGTCGAGCGGACCCTGGATCAGTTGAGTCAATTCGTGCTCCAGGCGACGAGCTATGCCAGTGCTGATCAGGGAACTATCGACCAGGAATCAGGTAGCTTGTAATTCACCGTACGTCGCGAATAGCGGGCGCCGTTGTGGAGGTGGACCTCGGCGCTGCGCTCAACTGCATAAAAGTGGTTGAGCACCTCGACTATGCGGTGATCTTTCAAGTTGAAAATGATGAGCCCCGTCTTCGTGGGTTCCAAACTGCGCTGGCGAGTTAGATCGTCGACCACGCGAAAAACGGGCTCGTCATGTGGCGCGGTGGACTCCAGTGAGCGGTGAATCGCGTCGTACTCGCCCTCGACGTTGTGTTCGTCGAAGACAAGCAGTCCGGACAAGATGCGATTACGCAATCGGCGATCAATCTTGTCAGCCTCAGTTAGCATGTCCCGCAGGGTGCCTGGATTGGACGCACAGGCGGCAACGAGCGGTAAGAGTAAAAACCCATCGCCCACGAAGCTGATCGTGCCTTGCGGATCGACGATGGTGAAGCGCATTTCATGCGTGGGCAATAGGTCGTGTCCTCCTCTTCAGAGTACCCGATGGCGCAGGAGGGGTAGGACGCCCGTTCCACGAGTGTCCGGGGTATAATTGGGAGATGCAGCAATCACAACAAACCGTTCTACGAACCGAGTACGACGCCGCCTCGCTTGCGCGTGAAATCGTTGATGTCGCCGCCGACAAAAAGGCAAACGACGTCACCCTGATGGATATTGGTCAGGTGACTACGCTGGCCGATTTTTTCGTCATCGCCACCGGCACCAGTGATCGACAGATTCATGCCATTGCCGGCGGTATTCAAGATCGAATGAAGGAGCAGGGCGTTCGCCTGCTTCATCACGAAGGCGTACCCGCCGATGGATGGGTGCTGCTCGACTACGGCCAAATTATTGTCCATGTGTTTGCGCCGGAGCAGCGATCGTATTACGATCTGGAGCAGCGTTGGCACGAAGCGCCGACACTTCTCAAGATCCAGTAGGGAGTTGTCCATGGACGCCGATGAGCTGGCCGGTGAACGAATCCGTTTCTTCTTGTTGGGCACCATTGTTGGCGCCTCGTTCGCTTCGCTGATGGTGTCGTTGCTTACCCAATATGTGGAACACGGCGACGTTCTCTATCCAGCACGGATCCGGCTTTCCCGCCATGGACGGCGGGTCAACTTCGAGCTTCTGTCGCAGTAACGCCCTACAGCGCGAGCTTCACCACAGTCGCCCCCTCGCCGCCCTGGCGCGCTTCCTCGGCCTGGTGGCTCTTTACCAATGGATGCTCCCCCAGTTGTTCGCGGATTGCTTTCCGCAGAGCGCCAGTTCCTTTTCCGTGGATAATGCGCACCGTGCCCTGTCCATGCAGGTAATTGTCGTGTAGGTACTGATCAATCTCGCGGAGCACGTCGTCCACCCGCCAACCGCGCACATCAAGCTCCATCGGCGGCGCGGCGCGGGTGGCGTGATACTCCACGGCGTGTTCCACTTGACGCTCCTGTTTGCTGGTTACCTGCAAATCCTCCACAGGTAGCCGCATCTTGAATTGGCCGATCTGCACTTCGGCTTCGCCACCGTGAACCGAGAGCACAGTGCCCTGTTGCCCGATTGACGCCACCAAAACGCTGGCGCCGGGCCGTAATGGTTGTAACACCAGAGCCGAAGCCCCGCCGGTTACCGGAACCGAGAGTGGTCCCAGGCGGTCCGCCGCAACCTCCTGTGCTTCCTCAACACGCGACCGCACATCGTGCTGCTCGCGACGAGAGGCGGTGGAACGCGCATCTGTTTCAATTTCACGCAGGTTGACGCGTAAGTTGCGGATTACCTCCGCTGCCTCATCCCGCACGCTCGCCAGAATCCGCGCGCGTTCATGCTGAATCCCGTCCAACTCGGACTGGATGCGATCACGGAGCTTGCCGGCGTCGAGGTGCATCTCCCGCGCGCGTTGGTACAACCGGCCGATCTCCGTCCGCTCGGTCTGAATCTGCGTCAGCATGTGTTCGACACGAGCGGCGCCCGTCGAGACACTCTGGCGGGCCAGAGCGAGAATGCGTTCGGGCATGCCGAGCCGCTTAGCGATGGCCAACGCCTGACTCCGGCCCGGCATGCCTACTGATAGGCGGTAGGTTGGGGAAAGCGTCTCCACGTCAAATTCGACGCTGGCATTTTCCGCACCCGACTGCTCATGGGCAAACATCTTCAGTTCGCTGTAGTGCGTTGTGACAACGCCACGCGATCCGCTGTCCAGCAGTGCGGTGAGAATGCTCCGTGCCAGCGCCGCGCCTTCCGCGGGATCCGTCCCGGCGCCCAGTTCGTCGAGCAATACCAAGCACCGCTCGTCGATTTCGGGGAGCATCTGAATAATTGTCCGCATATGCGAGGAAAACGTGCTCAGACTCTGCTCGATGCTCTGCTCGTCGCCGATGTCGGCAAAGATCTTGGGAAAGACGCTGACCACCGATTCAGGTGCGGCCGGGATGTGCATCCCCGCCTGCGCCATCAGCGTGAGTAACCCCGTGGTCTTCAACGCCACGGTCTTGCCGCCGGTATTTGGACCGGTGATGACGAGCAGACGAAACTCGTCACCGAGCGGCACGGTGATCGGCACTACATCACCTCGCAAGAGCGGATGACGTGCATTCACCAGGAGTACCCGTCCCTCGTCATTTACCGTCGGAGGATTGGCCCGCAGTGCACTCGCGTACTTCGCCTTGGCGAAGGCCACGTCGATGTCGCGCAGGGCCTCGACGGTTGATCGCAGCGCGGGCGCCGCATCGGCAACCAGTGAAGAGAGGTGGCGGAGTATACGCTCGATCTCCCGTTGCTCCGCCAGCTCTAGCTCCTTCAGTTTGTTATTCATCTCCATCACGCCGATGGGCTCAACAAACAAGGTCTGACCGCTAGATGACTGATCGTGAACCACCCCGGGAATCTTGCCACGGGCTTCTTGGCGGACCGGAATTACATAGCGCCCGTTGCGCATGGTCACAATTGGTTCCTGGAGCGAAGGTCGGTTTTCTCCAGAGGTGACCATGCTGTTTAAGCGGTCCATGAGACGGCCCTGGGCGGATCGTATCTCGTTGCGTACGCGACGAAGTTCTGAACTAGCGCTATCCAGAATCTCCCCACGCTCGCTCAACGTCTGATCGACGGCGTCGACCAGCGCACGATTTTCGGCGATCTGCCCGGCACGGCCACGCAACCAGGGAATCTCGCCCTCAGTATGCAGAATGGCCGAGCGAACGCGGATGGCCGCGCTCAGCGTACTCCCGATCTCGAGGAGTTCCACCGTGGTAAGCACCGCGCCGACTTCGGCGCGCCTTACGGCGGGCCGCACGTCGTGGGCGCCGCCCACATGGGTAGATGGATGCACCTCGAGCACATGCCGCGCCTCGGACGTTTGCGCCAGGCGCGCGCGCGCGCCGTCTGCCTGGGTCAGCGGGCGCAAGGTTTCCACCGCATCTTGACTGGCGGAAAACGACGCATGCTCACGCAGTTGCGTAAGAATCTTGTCGAATTCGAGTGTGTGAAGCGTTTTTTCGCTGATCATCGTTGTCGAACCGGGAGTGTATCCGGTGTCACCTGTTCATCATAGGTCGCGGCAGCCCGGTCAATCGCGCAAAACGGCGGCGAGCTCTCGAGCCAGAGCGTCCACTATGCGATCGGTGACAGTCTGCACGTCTTCTTGGGTCAATGTAGCGCCCGGCGCGCGGAACGTCATGCCGATGGCCACACTCTTCTTGCCAGCGGGGAGAGGCCCACCGTGGTACACGTCGAAGACGGAGGCTGATTCGAGCACTTGATCGCCGTTGGCTCGTACAATCTCGATAAGTCGTGCCGCCGGGACCTGAGCGTCCACGACCACCGCTATGTCGCGGAAGGCGGCGGGATAGCGCGGTAGGGGATGGAACACGATCTCCTCGTGGGCATGAACGAAGAGGGCATCCAGATCGACTTCGGCTACCTGGACCGGCCATCCTTCGACATCAAAGGCGAGTGCCACGTCAGGGTGCAACTCTCCGAGGTACGCCACATCGTGTCCACCCACACGAAGGACAGCGGACCGGCCTGGATGTAAGGCGGGATGAGCGCATGGTTCAACCGTCCAGTCCGGAACACGCAGCGCCTGAAGTACGGCAACCAGCATTCCCTTGACATCGTGGAAAGTAAATGGAGTTGGTCGTGGATCCGCCCAGGAAATCAGGCTCCGACGCCCGCTGAGAGCGAGTGCCAACGCGCGGCGCTCGTAGGGCAACTCTCTATTGTTCGGCCGCATGAAAAACGTGTTATCGATCTCAAAGAAGGAAATCCGCTCGTCAGTGTGCTTGACGTTGCGCGCCACCACCTCAAGCAGACTGGGGAGCAAGGCCAAACGCATCACCTGTCGGTCACGCGTCGCTGGATTCCGCAGACCGATTGGCTGGATCAGCGCTTCCCGCTCGTAGACGCCGGCCGGATTCGGTACGATCTTCGCCCAGGCATCATCCAAAGGTGTCTTGTCATCAACGTGTGATCTGGCCAAGCGCAGCAACGCAGCCGGGGACGTGAGCCCATGCGTCACTGCCTCGGATGCTCCAGCGGCCAGCAAGGTGTGGCGCACAACACCTTCCAGACGGAGAACAAGAGGCAGAGCCTCTGGTGGCAATGTCTGTCGTGGTAGAGTCGCCGGTACCGCGTCAAAGCCGATCAACCGTGCAACTTCCTCGACAAGATCGGCGGAAAGTTCGATGTCCCCGCGGCGCCAAAACGGTACAGTGGCAATCACCTGCTCGTCGTCGTACCGCACCCCAAATCCCAGGAGACTGAGACGATCAGCCGCCTCTTGCACCGGTACAGTGATCCCGATGAGCCGCTGCACATCACGTACGGGCATGGCGACCTCGCGTGGCTCCAGCCGGCCAATCCATCGGTCGCTGAACCGCCGGACGCGGAGGGGTGAATCAGAGAGTTGGGCGAGTAGCTGGATGAATCGTCGTGCGCCGAGCTCGGTTTGTTCGGGCGGCAAGCCTTTTTCGAAGCGGCTCGATGCCTCAGTGCGCAAACCTAGGCTCTGCGCGGTGCGGCGCACACTCACTGCATCGAAGTTTGCCGATTCGAGGATTAAGTCCGAGGTGTCGTCGCTGATCTCGCTACTCTCGCCTCCCATGACGCCGGCAATCGCGACGGCCTGCTCACCGTCGGCAATCACCAGATCCTGAGCTGTTAGCTCACGCACGACACCGTCGAGCGTGGTCAAGCGCTCGCCCTCGTGGGCCCGGCGGACAACTATGCGGTTGCCCTTCAGAGCTCGTGCGTCAAACGCGTGCATCGGTTGCCCATATTCGAGCATCGCGTAGTTTGTTATGTCCACAATCAAATTGATGGGACGCATGCCCGCTGCTTGCAGTCGTTGAGCCATCCAACTCGGCGACGGCTTCACCTGTACGCCTTCGATGCGAACCGCGGTATAGCGTGGACAGAGTTCGGGAGCGTCCACCTGCAGGGAGATACTGTCCTCGTCCAGCCAATCCACGTTCTCGATGGCGTCCAGGTCGGCCGGCGTGATCTGTTGGTCGGTCAGCGCCGCCACCTCGCGAGCGACCCCAATTATCGAAAGCGTGTCGGCGCGATTTGGGTTCGTTTCGATATCCAGGACGTCGCCACCCAAGATCGTCCGCAGCGGCGCTCCCACCGGTGTGTCCTCCGGCAGGATGTAGATCCCGGCATGCTCATCGGAGATTCCGAGCTCGCGGGCCGACGCCAGCATACCTTCAGAGGTAATGCCGGCCATGGGTCGCGACTCGATGCGCATCGGTTCGCCGTCCGGACCATGGGGTATGAGGCCGCCCAGTCGCACCACCGGCACTTTGTCACCCAGCTTCACGTTTTGGGCGCCAGTGACAACTACAATCGTCTGCCCTCCCACCTGGACCTGAGCGACGTGCAGCGGTTTAGTCGACGTGGGATGGGGAGCAAGCTCGACAACCGCTCCCACGTAGACATCATCCCAATCAGCGCCGATGCGTTCGATGGAATCCACCTTGAGGCCACTCATCGTCAAGCGGTGAGCGAGTTCATCGCTAGACATCTCGAGATCAACGTAGTCGGCGAGCCATGAGAGAGGCACTCGCATGTCCCTTACCCCTTCACGGTGCGTTCGTTGAACTGCCGGAGGAAACGCAGGTCGTCCTCACGGAACATGCGGAGGTCGGTAATTCCATACTTCATCATGGTGTAGCGATCGATACCGATGCCGAAGGCGAAGCCGGTCACCTGCTCAGGGTCGTATCCACAGGCCTGGAGAACCTTGGGATGGACCATGCCCGACCCTCCCAACTCAAGCCAGCCTTCGTTGCCGCAGGAGCGGCAGCCGGCTCCCCGACAAACCACACATTCGATATCGTACTCGGCGCTCGGTTCCGTAAATGGGAAATAATGCGGCCGGAAACGCACTCGTCGATCGGGGCCGAAGAAACGCTGGGCAACCGTGGTCAGCGTGCCCTTGAGGTCCCCCAGCGTGATATCGGTATCCACCGCCAGCCCTTCTATCTGATAAAAGCGATCGCCATGGGTGGCATCTTCTGCCTCATTGCGATAGCACCAGCCGGGAACCGCCAGGCGAATCGGCGGCTGGTGCGATTGCATGTACCTAATCTGGGCGGGAGATGTGTGCGTGCGCAACAGCGTCTCATCGGTGATCCAAAATGTATCCTGCGCGTCGCGCGCTGAATGGTATTTGGGCATGTTGAGCAGGTCGAAGTTAAAGCGTTCCCACTCCACCGTCGGTCCTTCGTAGACTCCGAAACCTAGTTGTCGCAGGATGCCGAGGATCTCTCGCACGGAACGAAGCAGGGGATGTTGGTAGCCAAGAGAGTAGGGTGTCCCGGCCAGGGTCACATCCAGGCTCTCCTGCTCCAGGCGCCTTTCCAATTCTTGCCGGTTGACTTCGTCCAAGCGGGCGGCGAGGGCAACCTCGATCTGCTGCTTGGCGGTATTGACTGCCGCTCCCAACTGCTTTCGCTCCTCAGGTTGTACTTGAGCCATCACGCTCATTACCTGGGTAAGCGCCGACTTTTTTCCGGTGTGCTGTACACGGACGCGCTCCAACTCGGCGGATGCGTCCGATACGGAAATGGACGCCAGCGCCTCCTCGCGGACGTGAACCATCCGTTGCAATGCATCCTGCAGAGCATCTCCGATCATCATCCCCCTCCGCAAAGAAAAAGGGCCAGTTCGTCGGGACGAACTGACCGGTCCGCGATACTGCCATGATTTTATCATGGTCAATGATCTGT
>JBPCKK010000088.1:0-5516 GCA_051004335.1 Chloroflexota bacterium | reverse complement strand
AATCTGCATCGCATCCTTCGCGAATGTGTAAATCTCGGGGTCGCCATGCTCACGGTCTACGCATTTTCGACGGAGAACTGGGGCCGACCGCGACGCGAGGTGAACGGACTCATGGCCCTCTTCGCCGACGCCAGCGAGCGTGAGACCCGCAATCTTCATCGAAACGGGGTGCGCGTGCGTCATGTCGGCAGCATGGAGGGCGTGCCTTCCCAGCTGCAGGCCGCCATCGAACGCGCGGTCGCCCTCACGCGGGAAAACACGGCGATTACACTCAATGTTGCGCTCAACTATGGGGGTAGAGCCGAGATTGTTGAGGCGGTGAAGCGCATAGTGGCCGATGGCGTGCCCGTTGAGGAAATCGATGAACAGACGATCGCACGCTACCTCTATATCGCCGAGTTGCCCGACCCCGACATCGTCATCCGCACCGCCGGCGAGATGCGCCTCTCCAATTTTCTCCTCTGGCAAGCGGCGTACAGCGAGTATTATGCCACGCCGACGCTCTGGCCCGACTTCTCCGAGACCGACCTTCATGCGGCTATCGAATCATATGCCAGCCGCTGCCGCAAGTTCGGCAAGCTCGGTTAGCGTGCCTGATCGGCGACGTGGCGCATCTGATCTCACTGCTCGCGTAGCCACCGCCGCGGTTGGCATCCCGCTTGTCCTCCTGGTCAATGCGCGCGGGGGGTGGCTCTTTGCCCTGCTAATCGGCTTGGCGGCATTAATCGCGGAAATCGAAATGGTTCGCCTGCTCCGCTCCGGCCCCTACCGACCAGCCATACTTCTCGCTGTGCCGGCGGCAGTGTTATTGTCCGTCGTTCCGTTCCTGCCTGGTCATGCGCAGGATACATGGGTCGCCGTTTCGGTAGCCCTTCTTATCCTCGGCGGTCTGTACTATCTGCTTCCGGTCACCTATCCCGACGCCCTTGCCAACTGGCTGGCCACGGTTGGCGCCGGACTCTACGTCGGGCTCCTACTCGGGCACCTCGCCCTCCTGCGCGAAGTGCATCGCGGGGCTTGGTGGGTGTTGCTTATTCTGCTGCTTACTTGGGCCTTCGATACCGGAGCGTATTTCGCCGGCTCCCGGTTTGGCAGACATCCGTTCATGGCGCACATAAGCCCGCGAAAGACGGTGGAGGGCGTTGGCGGCGGCATCATTCTGGCGGCGCTGGTTGGGCTGCTCGGTATCCCCTTGGTTGGGCTACGTCCCTGGCAGGGACTCCTTCTCGGCGCCCTCCTGGGAGTTGTAGCCCAGGTAGGCGATCTCGTTGAGTCAATGATCAAGCGTAAAACCGGCGTCAAGGATTCCGGGGCGATTATTCCCGGCCATGGCGGCCTGCTGGATCGCATCGATAGCCTGCTCTTTACCGGCGTCGCGGGATTCTATGCGGCGGCGGCGTTTGGCTATGTCTCGTAACCTCGTTCTCCTCGGCTGCACCGGTTCCATTGGGCGCCAAACCCTCGATGTGGTACGGTCGCTCGCGGGGGAAGTGAGGGTTTACGGTCTGGCCGCCGGGAACAACGTAGCGCTGCTGGCGGAGCAGGCCGCCGAGTTCAAACCACGAGCGATCTGTCTGCGTGCACCGCCGCCCAGCTCATTCAACTCCGCCTGCGCCGAGGTGCTGCAGGGAGACGAAGGACTGGTTGAGATGGTGCGCCGTGAAGAAGTCGATCTTGTGGTGGTTGGCACAGCGGGAAAAGGCGGACTCCTCCCTACGCTGGCCGCGCTCAAAGCAGACAAACTTGTGGCTTTGGCCAACAAAGAGACGCTCATCATGGCTGGTCCGCTCATTCGCCGCCTGCTGGATGCCGGACATGGCAGCCTCGTTCCCATTGATAGCGAGCACAGCGCGATTTGGCAGTGCCTCCAGGGTGAACCCGCGGATTCGGTCGAGCGATTGACCCTCACCGCGTCCGGCGGAGCGTTACGGCGCCTCACAACTGCCGAGCTTGCCACGGTGACTCCGGAGCAGGCGCTGCAGCACCCTACATGGTCAATGGGACGCAAAATCACAGTGGACAGCGCCAATTTGATGAACAAGGGCCTGGAAGTGCTGGAAGCGCAATGGCTCTTCGGGCTTCCGCTGGCGTCCATCGACGTAGTGATGCATGCGCAGAGCATCGTCCATTCGCTGGTAACCTTTCGCGACTCATCGACGAAAGCGCAGCTCGGTCTACCCGACATGCGCCTACCGATTCAGTACGCCTTGAGTCACCCACAGCGCTGGCCCAGCTCCGTGCCACGCCTTGATCTCGCCACGGTGGGTACTCTCACCTTCGACGCTGTCGACTGGGAACGCTATCCTGCCTTGCGCCTGGCGCTCGATGCCGGCTCGGCCGGGGGGACCTATCCGACGGTTCTTTCGGCGGCCGATGAAGTAGCGGTAGAAGCATTTCTGGCGGGACGTCTCGCCTTCACCGAGATACCGGCGGTGATCGCCGGCGCCCTTGACCGGCACACGCATTGCGGGGCACCCGAACTTGACGATATACTGGAGTCTGATCGATGGGCGCGGGCGGCGGCATCCGGTCTGGTTGCCTCGTCAAAGAGATCGCATATTTGAGCGTATTACTCGGCCTTGTGGCCTTTGTGGTCATCCTGGCCCTCCTCATCCTCGTTCACGAGCTTGGGCACTTCACGTTCGCCAAGCTTACTGGAGTGCGCGTCGATGAATTTGGCCTCGGCTTTCCGCCCCGCCTGAAAGGGTGGAAGCGGGGAGAGACTATGTATTCGCTGAACGCCATTCCCCTTGGTGGCTTTGTGAAGATGCCGGGCGAAAATGGCGAGGCCAGCGACCCGCGCAATTTTGGCGCCAAGCCACCATGGCAACGCCTCATCATCCTGCTCGCCGGGCCTAGCATGAACATTGCGCTGGCGATTATCGTTTTCTTCTTCGGCTTCCTCATTGGCTCGCCTCGCGGATTAACCACCATCACCGGCGTCAATCTGGCCAGTCCAGCGGCGATCGCTGGCCTGAAGGCAGGAGACCGCATTGTCGCAGTGGATGGACACCGGGTGCGCTATCTCGATCAAATCCAGACCATAACGCAAGCGCATCTGGGACAGCGCCTTGTACTGCGTGTCCGCCGGCGATCCCGTGTTTTCACCTCCTCATTGGTGCCGCGCAAGTTTTACCCTGGGACGCAGGGACCGATTGGTATCATTCTCGACCGTACTGTCCGGATTCACTACGGTCCCGCCACCGCGCTTTACCACTCGCTGGACACGATGGGGGCGATTGTAGGCAGCGTGCCACTGCTGTTCCAGAGCATTGCACATCATGACACTGCGCAAGTGAGCGGCCCCATCGGTATAGCTCATGCCACCACCCAGGTGGTCAATAACGAGCCCAGCTATGGACCGGGATCCGTGCTGCAGTTCGTTGGGCTACTCAGCGCCAGCCTGGGAGTTCTCAATCTCCTTCCCATCCCGGCGCTCGATGGCGGACGCATCGTCTTCGTGCTGCTCGCCTGGATACGGCGGCGAAACCTCGATCCCGAAGTCGAGGGCATGATCCACGCAATGGGCATGATTGTGCTAGTCATGCTCATCCTCTTCGTCTCTTACCAAGACCTCACGCGTTGGGTGAGCGGTCAGCCGTTCTAGCCGAGCAAGTGTTAACATAACTTCGCACGATATTTCGGCAAGTTTTTCTGGCGAAATGTATGACGTATGATGTGTTCATGAAGCGTACAACTATCTTTTTGACCGACGACCTGGAACGTAAGCTGCAGGAAGTCGCACTACGCTTGAAGCGGCCGCAGGCTGAGGTTGTCCGGGAGGCATTGGCCGAGTATCTGTATGCCCATGACAAACCATGGCCTAGCTCGGTGGGCTTGGGCGCCAATTCGGATCCGTCCATCACGTCGGACAACGTAAAAGAGTGGATTCGCGACCGATGGCGTTGCGACGAGTTGGAGAGAGACGAGGCTAAGCCGGCTCCGCCGTCTTGCTGACGCTCGATACCTCCGGCATCCTCGCTGCGCTAAACGGGCGGGATCCGCATCACGCAACCACGGTGGCTGTGCTCCGTGAAGGCGGCGGGCCCTTTGTCATTCCGGTCGAAATCATGGCCGAAGCAACGTACATGATCGAGGAGCGCCTCGGCCTTGTCACGCTGGATGCATTTCTTGCTGACGTGGAGAACGGTGCCTTCAGCTCCGACTGTGGCGAAGATGATTTTCCGCGAATACGCGGACTGATCCAACGCTACTCCAATTTCCCGCTTGGGTATGCGGATGCGTCGGTCATTGCCAGCGCGGAACGCCATGGTGGTCGTGTGCTCACGTACGACCTGCGTCACTTCCCGCCCGTGGCCAAAGAGAGAACCATACGAATTGTCGGGTTTGGAGATGAGTGAAATGCCTTATTTCCATAATGAACATTATTTGCACTTTGATATTGGCGGATTTGGTCCACCTTGGATCGCGTGGGCGCAGCGCATGCAGTTGGAGTCGTTACACGCGGTGATGTCGGGCTTTTCCCGGATTGCTTGTGATGCCGCTTGAACAAGGTCGGCGGCGGGAAAAACGCGCCAGCGGCTCGACCCAACGAGCAGCGCGCGTTCAAGAGGTTCAACAGCCTGCTCGAAACGACCGAAGCCGTCCGAGCAGGTTCCGATTTGCATGGGAATTGGGTTGCGGCACTCGTCGATGGCCCAGCGAATGAACAGGTTTCTACCGGCCGCCTGCTCGGCGAGATGAAGAATTGTCATGCTGGTCAGTCCAACGCCGAGGAGTGCTACGAAGCCGTCCATCTCGACGAGAGCGCGAAGAGGAGAGTAAACATCCATGAGCTGCTGACCGGCGACGAGTGATCTGGAAAGCGGACCAATAGCGGCAAACGAGTTAAGGGAATGGTGGCCGCGAATACGGTCGGGATGTTGCAGCACCGCTTGTGGTATTGCTCCCATCGGTCGAAGCGATAAATCGTTCTCAGCCACCTTGAACAGTTTTGCGTCACGCGGCGCTGACCAGCCGTCGGAGTAATCCGTTCCATTGCGTTCGGGTCGGACGCCTTCCGGTGGTGAAGTGCCGTATTCATACGTGAACGAGGGAACCAATACAGTGCACCCCTCAAGGAGAAACGCATCGACGATCGAGCGGGCGCCACCCTCGACCTGGCCGAATGACCGAAGCGAGGAATGCAGGCAAACAGGCGCACCATGCAGCTCAAGCGCTCTGATTGCCTGGCGAAGTTGCTGGGGCGTGACGGTTGCGGACACTCCCTGCTTCATTCAGACTTCTGCTGCACGGTCCAGCCATTCCCGTCGGGATCGCTGAAGAAGATGAACGAGTTCCAGTCACCCCCTGGTCCATCAACCCACACACCCTCCTCAATGTGCCGGACTTCACTGACCTCCACGCCTCGCTCCGCCAGTTCATCCCGGGCGGCTCCAACATCGGACACGACGAGTTGCAGGCCCTGCAGCGAGCCCGGTGGCATGGGGACAAGTCCTGTGCCGAAAGTTATGGAGCAGGCCGAGCCGGGAGGCGTGAGTTGCACAACGCGGAAC
>JBPCKK010000087.1:0-7925 GCA_051004335.1 Chloroflexota bacterium | reverse complement strand
CTCGTGCTCTGGGAAGCCGCCCGTGTTGGCAGGGCGCGTGGATTAACCACGCCCACCTTGGTCATCACTCCGTCGGTCACCGAGCCGACACTGCCGACTCCGGTCGCGGCGTTCGCCGAACCGATGTGGACCGCCGGGCTGATGGCAAGCGCCAGCAACGGCGCTACGCCGAGTGCGGCGCGAAGGATGCCACGTCTCACGGTTCGGCCACTCGGCACTGATCGCGATATTTTGGTCAATCGCATGAACGTTCTCCTCTCGTCTTGCGGACAATGTTTCGCCTCGGTCTGTTCCTATTCTCACCGGATCTTACGGACGTCCTCCCAGCGTCCTCGAGCAGGCGGCGGCACAACTCTCCGTCAGCCTCGCTCTCCGTCAATGTGCACACTGAACCGAGGCCTCGGGCTGAAGTATAGAGTCAATGTGCGTCGAAGTATAGAGTCAAAATAGGGATGCAGTGCAATCGCCAAGCGTGTGAGCAAAAATAGCTGGGGAGGACTGCCCTGATGGGCAGGTCCTCCCCGAATGCTATTTCGATGGCGCTATGAGGTCACGTTTCGCGATTACCCGCCGTAAGGAGTTACGTCGAAGACACGTGTCGCCCAGTTGGCGTACACGTCACCACTATTAGCGATGTACTCGGTGGCCAGCCAAACGTTGCCGTTCAGCGGGTCCCGCGCCGCCGCGGAGTAATCGCCCCAACGGCAGGGTGGCCCATAGGGTGCGTTGCAGGTGAAGCCATGGTCGGGCTGCGTGCCCAAGGCAGCGGTCTTGAGAGTCGAGAAATGGGAGCCTGTCGCATAGGCCGCACTCGGGTAGAAGGAGGGACCGGAGAGCGTGAAGGCCATGGCGGCATTGTTGTTGTTATCGACTGCGATTGCGGGGTACAGGATATAGTTGCCCTTGTAGGTCACATATCCTTGTTCCACAATCCTAGCCGACCTGATGGCTGATCCACTCAACGACGGGGCAACCCTGAACCAGGCGGCGCCGGATCGGCTCTCAGTATCGCCGTTGATGAGCACGACCGAGTTGAGGGAGGACCAGAGGTTGCCATTCACGAATTGCACCTGCAGCATTCGGTCATCATCCGTGGCGAGTGTTGCCGATGACCCCTTCTGTAGGGCATTGGGGGGCTGTCCGTATGTCTCACTCTGAATGATGACGTGCGACAGCGGAGGCGTTCCTCCGGTGTTGAGCCGCGCCGTGTCACCCAGGACCCAGACACCAATCCGGTTGTCGATCGTCGCGTTCGGGTCCAGTGAGTTCAGGAAGTACTCGGCGGACGCCCCATTCGGGCTTTGCGCCGGCTCCAGAGATGCAGCCGGGAAGTCTCCGGGAATGGTCAGATGACCGTAATGCACCACTCGCGGCGAGGCGGCGCCGGACAACAGCTGAGCCTTGGAGATGGCGTACAGCTGAGCGCCGTTAAATCCCGTCAGTGGCTGAGTGAATTCGTTGGTACTGATGTACACGCCGTTGCTGTCGACGCCCAGGAGGGGCTGGTCGGCCAAGCACGGGCATCCAGGGTCCGAGGTATCGCTCGTATTAATGCGATAGATGTTCCAGGGGCCGGCGAGATTGACTGGAGCTCCAGGCGGTGTCGCGTCCACTGCCAAGTCAACGTGCGACTCCGCGATACCCATGCTATTGAAGCTGTAAGCGATGATGGTGGCGAAGAGCGACCGCGATGTCGGATCGTAGTAGCAGCGCGGGTCACTGGTGTTCTCCCCGCCACTACCGCTGAAGCCGGCCGTGGGCTCGCCAAAGAAGGAGTTGAGGCCGACCGGACCAAGGAGAACCGACCCACTCGTGTTGTACAGGGCAACCGCCAGGTTGACCATCTCCAGCTGACCGGTGGTACCACTCGTCCCAAGGGGACCTACGCAAAGGCCCTGGTCAGGCGGCTCAACATCACCGGCATTCACCTTAAAACTGTCGATCGAGTCCAATCCAAGAAAGTTGTGCAGAATCGTCGTGTCAACGGCTGAGGCATTTCCGGAGGTGCTCGACGCACGCGGTGCGGCAGACGCGATTGCCGCACTCGTCTGCCGGTATGGACGCAGGTACGGAAGAGCGATGTTGTGCGCTGCTCCTGTACGAACGGCGGCAGCTCCCTTCGGCAGCGTGCGTAGATCGACAGTCGCGGTGCGCACCGCGGTGCTTGTTGTGACCGATCCGCTTGTGCCTGTCGCTTGCGCTGCCGCAACGGTTGCTCCACCCTGGCGCAGGGGAACTGCCAGGGCCAGTATGGTCACGAGACCGACAAGAGCATGGGCAGATCTTCGTCGCGTTGGCGTTGCACGCCGGACTTCGAACGGAGTTTTGCGATTGATGCTTGTCATGTATCTCCTCTTTGTGCACTCTTTCGGTGCACAAGCACTTGGCTGAAAATGATCAGGCTCGGTTGGCTTGACCTAGGATCACACCTCCTCTCTCAATCTCCCTGTCGTCACCTTGGTCCCAAACCACGGGATGTGCAATCGCCTCGTTTTGCCGACATTGTTTCGCCTCAGCCAGTTCCGTATCTCGTTGCGATCGTGTGGGACATCCTCCCGCCATCCCACAACAAGCACCAGTACAGCGCTCCGTCAGCCTCTCTCTCCGTCGGTCAGCACACCCAGCCGCAGCTTCGGCTTGCAGTATACAGACAATATGCGTCGAAGTATAGAGTCAAAATAGGGATGCAGCACAGTCGCCGAGCGCGTCAGGCGAAATGGCACGCCGCCCAGTGATCAGGACTCACCTCGCGCAACGGCGGTGTTTCGGCGGCGCACACCTCTTGCGCCAGCCAGCAGCGGGTGCGGAACGGGCAGCCGGAGGGAGGATTGATCGGGCTAGGCACGTCGCCTTTGAGGACAATGCGATTCTTTTTCAGCGACGGATCGGGGACGGGAATAGCGGACAGCAGCGCCTGAGTGTACGGCATACGCGGATTGGCGTACAGCTCTTCAGCGGTGGCCAGCTCCACCAGCTTGCCCAGATACATCACACCCACCCGGTCGCTAATATACTCAACCACACTGAGGTCGTGAGCGATGAAGAGGTAGGTCAGCTCGAACTCCTGTTGCAGATCCTTGAGCAGATTGATCACCTGCGATTGGATCGAGACATCCAGGGCCGAAACCGGCTCATCGCCCACTATGAATTTCGGCCGAAGTGCCAGGGCGCGGGCGATTCCGATCCGCTGTCGCTGGCCGCCGCTGAACTCATGGGGGTAGCGGCGCACATACTCTTTGCGCAATCCGACCACGGATAAAAAGTACTGTACTCTTGCCTCGCGTTCCTTGCGGCTTCCCATGCCGTGGACCAGCAGACCTTCGCCAATAATGTCGCCCACGGCCATCCGAGGGTTGAGGGAGCCGTACGGATCCTGAAAGATGATTTGCAGGTTGCGGCGCACCTTTTTCATCTCGTTGCGGGGTAGCGACAAGATGTCTTTGCCCTCGAATATCACCTGACCGCTCAAAGGCTGGAGCAAACGAATAATCGAACGGCCCACTGTGGTCTTGCCGCAACCCGATTCGCCAACCAGGCCGAGCGTCTCACCTCGTTTGATGGCGAAAGACACATCATCAACTGCTTTGACCCAACCAATCCGGCGCCGCAGAACACCGCCCAGCACCGGATAGTACGTCTTGAGATTGCGAACCTCGAGCAGTGGTTCGATTGTCATTTGTAGAGCCAACAGAACACCTGGCGTCCATCTTCCAGCGTCTTTAATGCCGGCATGGTGGCACAGACGTCCATCACGTATGGACAGCGCGGCGCGAATGGGCAGCCCGACGGCATGTTCAGCGGATTGGGCACGGCTCCGGCGATGACATTGAGGCGCTTGGTCTTCAGTCCCATGGAGGGGATGGACGCCAGCAGTCCCTTGGTGTAGGGGTGTTTTGGGTCACTAATGAGCTGCGCCACCGGGGCTCGTTCCATCACCTTGCCACCGTACATCACGATGACCTCTTCGGACATCTCGGCGATCACCCCAATGTCGTGGGTAATGAGCAAGACCGCGGTGTTCACTTCCTCGCGAAGCACCTTGACTAGTTCGAGGATTTGCGCCTGAATGGTGACATCAAGCGCGGTGGTCGGCTCATCAAGTATGAGTAGATCAGGCTCGTTGGCCAGCGCCATGGCGATCATCACGCGCTGTCGCATGCCGCCGCTGAGGTTGTGCGGGTACTCTTTCACCCTCCGCGCCGCCGCCGGGATGCCCACCATTTCGAACAGCTCAACCGTGCGTTTGTTGGCCGCGCCTCGGCTCATTTTGCGGTGCACGCGCAGCACTTCGGCCACTTGATCGCCCACTGAATACACCGGGTTCAGGGCACTCATCGGCTCTTGGAAGACCATGGAGATATCGTCACCGCGTATGCGGCGCATCTGTTCGTCGGACACCTTTGCCAGATCCTTGCCACGGAACAGGATCTTGCCGCTCGCGATCCAGCCCGGCGGGTCGATTAGGCGCATGATCGAGAGGGAGGTGACGCTCTTGCCCGAGCCGGATTCTCCAACGATGCCGACGCTGGCGCCGGCGGCGATATCAAAGCTGACTCCGTCGACCGCCTTGACCACGCCATCCATAGTTCGGAAGTACGTATGTAAGTCCTGGACTTCCAGCATGGCGCCCGTTGGCTCAATCGGCATTGCCGCGTCCCGATGCGCGGTTTGCGACCCAATCCCCACCCATGTCTCCTTCAGTTGGCACTCATCGACGTGGCCGGCGTGGCGTACACTACGATTCTGCGCTATTTTGACTCATTGCCGTGGGGTAGAGCTATGCGCGCCGCTCCCCGCACGACCGTCGGTAGTACTGCCGCGCTTTTCGCCTCAGTGGCTACGTGCGACAACAGACTCCGTCAAGCCCAATAAAGCCTCTTTCGCCTCACTTGGGGGGAACATGGAAAGTTCGCCTCGGGCAAGAGACGCGTATTCCTCGGCTCGCTGAATCGCGCGAACGGGCGCGTCCGATTCGCGGATCGCAGTGACGACCGCGTCAACATTTTCTCTCTGCTCGGCCGCACGGCGCAGAGGATCATTGGGGGCTCGGTCTTGGAGGAAGAGGATCGAGGGCAGGGTAACAGTTCCCTGGCGCAAATCGCCGCCGGCCGGCTTGCCCAGGGTATCTTCGTCGCCGACAATGTCGAGCACATCGTCCGCTATCTGAAAAGCAAGGCCAAGATTCGTTCCATAGCGGCGGAGAGCCTCGACTTCTTGCTCCGATTGATGGCTGATGATACCGGCCCCGCTGCAGCACATGGAGAACAGACTTGCTGTCTTCCCCGCAATGCGTCCAAAGTAGTCGGCCTCGTCAATCGTCCGGTTCCGGACCGCCGTGTACTGTCTGATCTCACCGCTTACCATGGCCATCACAGTCTCGCTGAGTAGCGACATCACGGGCACGCTGTCGAGGAGCGCTGCTAGGTAGGCCGACTGAGCAAATAGGAAGTCGCCCACGAGGATGGCAACTTTACTATCCCAGACCGCGCTGATAGTTGCCAGTCCGTGCCGGCTCAGTGCTTGATCGATCGTGTCGTCATGCACCAATGATGCAAAGTGGACCACCTCGAGGGAGGCGGCAAGGGTGATCAAGCGGTCACGCTCGTAGCGCCCCAGCTTGCCGCAGAGCAAGACGAGTGCCGGACGTACACGTTTTCCGCTGGTCTGAAAGAGGTAGGAGAGTGTTTCAGTGAGCAACGGTTCGCGGACACCCTCAAGGTGCAGGAGACGCTCGCCAACCAGAGGTATATCTTCCGTGACTGGACCGTACAGGGAAGCGATCTCGGTCATGCCGGCTCCCAGTTAAAGACAGTTGCCGCGTTGGCCGCGAGCGTCTTCTCCATCTCCGCGTTGCTGACTCCCCGCACGTCGGCCAGCGTCTGGGCCGTGGCGGCAACGTGTGCCGGTTCGTTTCGGCGGCCGCGCCACTGTTGCGGCGCGAGGACAGGAGCATCGCTCTCGACAAGAAGTCGATCGCCAGGGAGATTCGACGCTACCACCCGCAGATCGTCCGCTCGCTTGAATGTGAGGTTGCCGGCCAGAGATAGGTAGCAGCCCAGGAGGAGCGCCCGGCCGGCGAACGCCCGCGAACCGGAAAAACAATGGAGAATAGCCAGTACGCCCGATGCTGCCACGGCAGCGAGAACATCATCGTCGGCGTCGCGATTGTGCACGCTCACCGGCAAGTGCAATTCTGATGCCCACCGCAGTTGTTCGGCGAAGGCTTCGCGCTGCGTGTCGCGATCCACTCCGTCGCGATAATAGTCCAATCCAATCTCTCCCACCGCCACCACCTTGTCGGCAGCAAGCAGATCTCGCAACTCGGGCGCCTGCGCGACAAACCTATCGGCTTCATGCGGATGTGTGCCAACCGCGGCAAATACCATCGGATGCCGCGCGGCCAATTCGACCGCTCGCCTACTGCTGGATAGATCCGAGCCGACGGCAAGAATGGGTGAAACCCCAGCCACTACCGCACGCGCAATAACTACGTCACAGTCCTCGGCAAACTCGACAGCGTCAAGATGAGCGTGGGTGTCAGGTAGCACGGTACGGCTCCCTGGATGCAGACGCCTGCCCTCCCGTTTCATTGGATGGTACCATGCTATTCCGCTTCGAGCGGATGCTCTCCTGTCTCCTCCGCGGCGCCGTGCAACCAAGCGTCGTACAGCCGGTTTCGGCCCACCCCATAGCGCTCTATCACGGCCGCGGTGGCCACGCGCCGGTTCTCGCCTCGGGCCTTTCGCGACTGCAAGTCATGAAGCGCGGCGGCTTCATCGGCTACGGCAGGCTCATCGACCCCAGAGATAACCAGGGTACATTCGCCGCGCGGAGCGATCTCCCGAAACAGACGGATCAACTCCATCACCGTGCCACGGTGCACTTCCCGATGCATCTTAGTAAGCTCCCGAGCGACCACCATCGTGCGGTTCCCCAACACCGCGAGGATCATCTCCAGGGTACTGACCAACCGATGGGGAGCTTCATACACCACCAGGGCATAGGGAAGCGCGGATAGAGTCAGTAACTTGGTCCGTCGATCTCCGGCGCGGCGGGGGAGAAAGCCGGCAAAGAGAAAGCCCGGAGCGGGCAGCGCCGCCGCGACAAACGCCGTGACTACCGCGCTCGGACCGGGAAGGACATCCACCTCGTGGCCGGCCGCGATGGCCGCCTGGATGAGTTCGAAACCGGGATCAGCGATAGCCGGCATTCCAGCGTTTGACACCACCGCAACATTGCCTCGCTCCAGGGCAAGCATAGCCTCATCGAGGCGCTCGCGCTTGTTGTGTTGGTGGTAGCTAACTAGGCGCGTCCAGATGCCATACCGTGCAAAGAGTTTGCGTGTATGGCGCGTGTCTTCAGCCAGTACCAACGGAACCTCACCCAGGACGCGCACTGCTCGCATGGTTATGTCTTCTAAGTTGCCGATCGGCGTGGGTACGACGAAGAGGCAGGACACGATCAGCCTGGGGGCCAGCCCAAAATGCGGCCGCCGAGCACATGCATGTGGAGATGCTGCACCGTCTGGTTAGCATCAGGTCCGCTGTTGACGACGCAGCGGAAACCAGATTCCGCTATGCCTTCTTGACGCGCGACGTGAGCTGCCGCACGCGACAGCTTACCCAGCAATTCGGTATCTTCATCACCCGCTTCGGCGAAGCCGGCGACGTGTTTGCGCGGGACTACCAGATCGTGAACCGGCGCCTGCGGCGTTGTGTCGCGAAATGCAATAGTATCGGCGTCCTGGTAGATAGTGTCCGCTGGGATCTCGCCAAGTACTATGCGGCAAAATATGCAATCAGTCACGCCTCAGTATATGGCGGACTCTCAAGCAAGCAGTCGGGCACGCAAGCCGGCGCCCAGTTCCTCGCCCAAAACAACGGCATTATCCATCGGGCCTGTTACCGCATCGCGGTAAAGGCGAT
>JBPCKK010000086.1:0-5797 GCA_051004335.1 Chloroflexota bacterium | reverse complement strand
CTCCCGGTGCGTGCGTACCAACTGTTGTTGGTCCTGGAGAATCGCCGCCAGTTCGCGCGAGATTGGCACCTCGATCTCTTTGCGCATTTTGGGTTGGCGGTAGCGCAGGAAGTAGTCGCCTTTATTCCCCGCTCGAAAAACTGGGCCCGTTAAGTCGGGCACCTATCGTCGTGTGATCAACTGGACAGCGCGCCTCAGTGGCGTTCAGGCGGACATTCGCAACTCATGTTCGTGCAGGGCAATGTCTTCCTCCTCTTGGACGCGTTGAGCGGGCGTCATCTCACCAAGGACGAACTGATCCGCATTGCCGACTCGTTGCGGTAGGAATCCGGTCCGCCTGGTCGCACCAGTAGCGCCCGCTTTGAACGAGGCTCGGCGCCTCTTACTTGGCTGATGGAGCATTCTGTAGGACCAGTGGGCTACCAGGAATTGCAACGTGGGCACTATCTGAGCGCCTTGCGGCGGCTGGACGAACAGTACGTCTCGGCCGAGGCTACTCCAGGCGCGCACAATTTCCTGATGTGGGCGCTGAACGCGATGGATCCTTGGGGCACTCGCGCTTGGGAGCTCACCCACGCCATCACAGGCACCGATCTACGCTCTGCTGGGCCAGACATTTCGGGAACGCTGAAAGCTGCCATTGCCAAGCATCGCCTCGTAGTCCTCCAGGAGCGACACGCACTGCCCGAGACGCGTTACTTCGGCGCCCGCATGATCCGCTGGCTCGCCGAGGCTGGCGCAACCCACCTCGCATTCGAGCACTCAGTCCAGTTCTCGTTCGACGAATTCAAACACAGCCGTGTTGTTCGACCGAGTACGGAGGTGTATGCCTTCGACCCCTCACGGGCGGCCCTGCTGCGCGCCGCGCGGGACGCCGGGCTCGAGATGGTTGCCTTCGACTTCCCACCCGAGGGGCAGCTCAAGCGCATGCTCGCCAGGCTGGCACACCAGCTGCCATCCGATGCGCCGGCGATCAATCGCGAGCGCGAGCGCCATATGGCTGAGAACATCGTCCGGCTGATCCTCGAGCCTCGCGCAGACGCGCGCGTCGTCGTCTGGACCGGTGAGCAACACGCCATGAGACGTGTGCCCGAGGGGTGGTGGGGTCCTTTTATGGCAACGCACCTCGCTGAGTTGACGGGCGAGCAGCCGTTCTGCGTTGGCCAGGAGATCGTCGACTGGCCTGAGCTGGTTCAGGGCCCGCGGCTTCTGAACGGCGCACATGCTTGGGCGCAGGAACGCGGGCTCGATGCCATCGTGCTCCATCACCGCGGCTCTGCGTCCGCGGCTCCGGACTGGCTGCGAGCGGATGCCATGACAATTCGCATCCGAGTCGATGGTGCACAGCTAGTGCAAGCTATTCCGCGAAGTGAAGGGGAAGGCGCTGTTCCTGTCGCACAGCAACTGACGCACGGTTCCTCGGACCTGCATCTCTACGCTCCGCCAGGTGAGTACGTACTACGCGGCCTGACCGGCGACGACACTCTCGCCTGGCGCCGCTCTATGGAAATTACAGGTTGATCCAACGACAGGCCATCGGTGGCAGGATTCGGGCGCCCGCCCCGTGGCTGGCGAAGAAATCGCCCCGTCGATCGCCACGAGGATAAAGGCGTCAGGCGATGCATTCAGCGGATGTGGGAAAGCATCGTTCCGGTCTTCAGCGGTGAGTCCAGGCACTTCCGGACTGCGGAGTCGTTTAGCAGATTGTGCGACGGCCATCTTGGGGGCTCATATTCCTGTTTCACGCCTCACTTGCAGGCGTATTGCAGATCAGTGCTTGCGGACCCGAACCTCGGCCGCCAGTCAGTACAACGGCGACAGGTGCGCCATGTATCCAGGCTCCTCCTACTCGCGCGTCGACGGTCCTCTCGGCTGATTCATCTGTAGATCCAGGGATCACACTTTCCCTGTGGGGTCATTTGAACACAACCGACCGCGACCTTTCCCTGGCGCAAGACGGAGGATTCAATTGGGTCAAGCAACACTTCGAGTGGCGCAACATCGAGCGCGACGGTAAGGGCCAGTTCCTGTGGGACGAACCCGACCGCATCGTCAACGCGATATCCCAACGCGGCCTTCAAATGGTGGTGCAAGTCGACAACCAACCGAAATGGGCCTCGAGCAAGGTGATATACCCGGCCAGCAGTCCACCCGACCGACTGTTGGACTGGACGGATTTCCTGGTTGCAGTCGCCACTCGGTACGAGGGCCGCATCCATGCCTACGAGATCTGGGACGGACCGAATCTCTCCAGTTCCTGGGGCGGACCGCCGAGTCCGACCGCGTACGCGGACCTCCTGAAGGCGAGCTATCGGTCGCTAAAATCGGCGGATCCGGGTGCCGTCGTGGTGAGTGCAGGCCTCGCGCCCACCACGACGGTAAGCGCGGATGCAATGCCGGATGTCGACTTTGTGCAGGCCCTGTATGAGGCCGGTGCGAAGGGAAGCTTCGACGTTCTCGGAGTTAGCGCCGTCGGGTTCAAGTCGTCGCCGTGCATGGATCCAGGAGAAGTCGCCGCTCGCCCAGAATTGACGAATAGTGATCCAAGCTCGCTCGAGGCGAAGAGAGTCTACGCCTTTCGGCATGTGGAGGATGTGCGGGCAATAATGGTGCGCGAGGGCGACTCCGGGACCCCAATCGGGATACTCCGCGCGGACTGGACGACCGATCTGCGCCCTCAATCCAATAGTCACTGGCAGATGGTGACTCCACGGGAACAGGCGGAGGACCTTGTTGGCGCGTTCGGCTGGGCACGGCTGCATTGGGCGCCGTGGCTGAGCTTTCTGGTTGTCGGTACATTCGCCGATCCTGGCTGGACCCCGTACGACGAGGGGTATTGGCGCCGAATCACAAACCCCGATGGCTCCCACCGACTTGCTTATGATGCACTTCAGGCGGTGCTCGCTCCCGCCCCTTGACGGTCGTAGCAAGTCTCCTTGGGAGTCGGCTTGACAGACCAACGACGAGCTTTGCTATAGCGCCAGGGCCTCGTCGAACATGGCCGTAATAAACTGGCTTGTTCCGTATCGTCGCTGTCCCCAGACAGCTACACGTAGACGGGTTACTGGTGTACGCGAACAAATAGGGAGTGGTAGCCGCTGAGCTCGCGCTGGCTCAGCGTTGCCAGACTGCTTGCGTCGAGCCGTCGTAGCAGATACGGCGATGTGTCGGTTTCGCTTGTGGCGGAAGGGTCTGCCAGCCCGAGCACGTATGCACTCCGTCCGTCCGGCGAAGGTACGAGCTGGTCGACCCACGTGTTCCGGAGTGATTCGGCCGCGACACCGCCTCCGTTCGGGCTCATGGCGTCCACTCCGAAGTTGTCGTAGCTGACCTGGCCCTGAGCGTCAACCTGCGTCTGCCGACCCCAGACGTACACATGCTGGGCATCGGCACTGTACGTTGCCCAGCGTACCGTCCCTTCAGGAGGTTGCTTCGCCCACGCTGTCCGTACCTCCGGGACCAGCCAGCCAACCGGGTTTGCCGGGGGTTCGATCAAAGTTGTCCGCTCGACCGCAAGTGGCTCAGCGGCGATGAAGGTCGCCTGTGCTGACTCGGCATGCGCTATCGCCAGTTGCTGGCCATCGGGTGAAACTGCGATTCCTGGTGCAAACAGTGATCTGAGCTGTTCACCTTGCATCATCTTGTTCGTTGGCCACGAGCCCGCAAGAATGTCGGGCAACACGAGCCGTCCGGCTACGGAGCCCGTGTACAGGTCGTAACTGATCAACTCTACTGGCTGCAGGCCTGCTTGACCGCCCGGGACGGCCAATTGCTACAGATACGCACCAGCCGGGTCAAGAACGCCAGGAACGATAGACGGGCGATCCGCGCGGACCTGGCTCAGGATTTGCCCGGTGCGTCCATCGAGCACGGTCCACCTCGGCGCCTTCGCGTCATCGGTACTTCCAGGCGATTCCAAAACGAGCCGAGTGCCATCCCGATTGACAAGCAGCGGCCCTAGCCCTGTGGGTGCGGCGAATTGCGCTTGCTGTGCACCCGTCCGAGCGTCCTGTATGACAATGACGTTACTCACCCCAATCAGGCTGGCCAGCGTCGACCCGTCGGCCGAGAGCGCGCGACTGTATGGACCGGCCGGCACCAGGGAAGCGGTCGGTACATCCACCAGTGTCTCCGGGTCGAGTGCGCTGAACCTGGCAGGAGTCGGACCATCCGAAACGAGCAGATCCTCGGCGGGTCGAGAGGGCGGCTCCTGGCTCAGACGGGCCGCAACTGTGCGCCCACCGACGCCAAACATCAACAACAGCACAAGCCCGGATACAAGTGCAAGCCTCGGCGAATAGTGCGATCCCCATCGCGTGTGGTGAGGTAGTGTCGAGGTCATTGATTGCTCCTCCCAAGGGTGTTGCCGACAGCCGTGTGCATCACTGAGGGCTTCTGCCGAAGTTCGCGACTACATGTTGTCTATACACCTCTCCGCACCACTCGGTTCCGCCTTCTTCCGGACCAGCACATTTCGACCTCTCTTCACCCTAAAGAGCTGGCACTCGGTCGGCAGCACGCCCGTTGGTGGCTCCCCTCTGCTGCTCGACTTCCAACAGGTCGCTGAGTCCCATCCCTGTTGTCGGTCTCGGGAAGCCGTATCGGAGGATGCGTCCGTCTTCATCAATAATGACGGCCGTCGGCGTATGCTCAACGAGAAACTTCTCACTAATGCTCCCTTTTTCATCGACGATGACCGGGAAGCTTGCGAAGTACTCAGCGGAAAACTTCTTGCATGGATCGTCGGTTCCCCTGCAGACCACCACCAGTTGCGCGTCGTTGACCTTGCTGTAAGTAACAAGCTCATCCGAGACCGCAATGCAGGTGCTGCACTCTGGAGAGAGGAAGCCCAGTAGTAGGCGCTGGCCTGCCCATTTGCTTGGGCTAACCTGCGCTCCGGTGTGTATGTCCGTAGCTTCGAATGTCGGGGCGGGCGAGCCCGACTCGAGCATCGGGTTGCTACTCCCGAATGCCTGCAATCCTTCCAGCGCCGGTCGGCCATTGGGGTTGCGCCGGACCACCTCGAGCATGACGAGCGTCTGGAACAGAACGAGTGCCCAAAGTGCGGCATAGCTCATGTAAAAGAGTGATTCACTCGGCATGTGACTTCCTCAACACAACGTGAGCTACAGAAGCATGCGCTAGCTGCGCCCTCACGCTGTCGATCCATGGCCGAAATATGGTCGGCGTCCACAGTATCCACGTCCCCGCCGCGAGAATGAAGAGCGTCAGAGTGGTGCGCAAAACGGTATCCACGACCCATCCCGGTTCGCCAAAAGCCAACAGCTCAGGCGCGACGACTCCCAAGAACCTCGGCGACAGAATGCAACCAACCCCGAGCAGCAGGAGCACGACACGCCATAGCGATCGTGGCGATAGCTGCTCACTCGAGCCTCCACCAAAACAGTAGCAGGGTAACTGTCTTTTTCTTCGAAGATTTATCGCTATTGCCATCGAGAAGCTGACTAGCATGGCGGCCGCAATGAGAGCGCATACGTCGACAAACAGTCCAACCAGAAGCGCGATGCCGACCGCGGCCTCCAGTGGAGGCAGCAACACCGCATACAATGTGGCTAATCGCTTCGGCAGGACGTGATATGAAACCACTCCGTCTACGAACCTACCCATCTCCCTAGCTTTCGCTACCGAGGAAACCATGAAAATCAACCCGATGGCCGTCTGAACGGCCTGAATGAACGCCGCTTCAATGTTCATCGGGCTTCCCTTTTCTCCACTACTGGACTTGCGAGTGGCGCACCCGCAGCGTGCTGGACCAGGGTCCTCCAATCTTCAGCAT
>JBPCKK010000085.1:0-18401 GCA_051004335.1 Chloroflexota bacterium | reverse complement strand
CTTGGAGTCGGCGGGGAGCTCGTCTCGGTTGGTCTCCTAAGATCGGGAGAGCAGATCCCTCTTGATAGTGGCCCCCTCGTGGGGGAAAGGAGGATACGCGGGTGCTATTTCGGCGGAGCCCGGCTGTTGGAGGATGTGCCATCGCTGGTACGTCGGTATCTCGACGGTGACCTGCTGCTCGATGAGCTCATCGCGCGTCACATCGCCCTTGACGAGCTCGACGAGGCGTTCGATCGTCTTCGCACGGGTGAAATCGCGCGTCAGATCCTCGTACTCGATCCAGGTACAGATCCCGTTTCGCAGGACCGTTCCAAGTTCATTTCTGTCCAGTCATAGGTAACCGGATACAGGAGGAGACACATGAGGAAACGCCACTTTACCGTCGCGGCCAGCGTTGTCTGCGGCGTCGGACTCATTGGGGCAGCTTGGGGACCCACGGCAAGTTTGGTGAGCGCGAGCAGCCCACGGGTGAACGC
Organism: Chloroflexota bacterium; assembly: GCA_051004335.1. Taxonomy (GTDB): domain Bacteria; phylum Chloroflexota; class UBA5177; order UBA5177; family UBA5177; genus CAVSUG01. The sequence goes on along the minus strand of JBPCKK010000085.1, from coordinate 17,925 downwards.
GAGCACTGCGACTTCGGCGAAGGCGTTCGGCGGCCTTGCCGGGTTGATCAAGGCCGCGAAAAAAGAGGGAAATCTCAATGTCATCGCCCTTCCCCCAGACTGGGCGAACTACGGCGCCATCATAGCCAGCTTTCAGAAAAAGTATGGAATCAAGATTAACTCGGCGAACCCGGATGCAAACAGCCAGGATGAGATCGATGCCGCGGTACGCCTCAAAGGCCACGATACCGCTCCGGACGTCTTCGATCTAGGTACCAACGTGGCCCTCAAAAACACGAACCTGTACGCACGCTACAAGGTCCTGACGTGGAAAGACATTCCTGCAAACGTCAAGGCCAAGAACGGTAAGTGGTACGGGGACTACGGAGGCTACTCGTCGATCGGATATAACCCGGATGTGGTGCCAGCGCCAAAGAGCATCAACGATCTTCTCAAGCCGGCGTATCGAGGGAAAGTCGCTCTCAACGGCGATCCGACCAAGGCTTCCGCGGGCTTCCATGGCCTGATGATGGCCAACATTGCGGAAGGGGGCACGGCAACCAACCTCGCGCCCGGTGTCGCTTTCTTTCATAAGCTGTACCAGGAGGGAAACTTCCTCAAAGTCGACCCAACCCCGGCGACTGTCCAATCAGGCGCCACGCCCGTGGTCATCGACTGGGAATACCTCAATGCGGGGTACGCGAAGGAGTTCGCCGGCAAGATTAAGTGGAAGACTCTCGTGCCCAAGAACGACGTTGTGGGCGCGTTCTACGATCAGTCGGTCAATAAGGACGCTCCGCACCCGGCAGCTGCCCGACTCTGGGAGGAGTATCTCTACTCTAATGCTGGGCAGGTTCTGTGGCTGAAGGGGCTGGCTCGTCCGGTACGCCTTGCGGCGATGCTCAAGGCGCATGCAGTGAGCAAAGGTCTGGTGGCCGCGCTGCCCAAGGTGACGGGAAAGCCCCTTGTCCTAAAGCCGTCTCAGATCGTGCAGGATCAGAGTTACCTCGAGCAAAACTGGTCCTCGGCCATAGGTGGCTAGCGGACTGCGATGACCACCGACGCACGTCCGGTGGTCGAGGTCACCGGCGCGCCTGCTCGCCGCAGGCGCGCCGGGTCTGGCCGCCGCCAATCCCACAACCTTCGGAGTGCGATCACTCCCTATGCCGGTGTCGTTCCCTTCTTCGTGTATATCGGGATCTTTCTGCTGTGGCCTACGTACATCGTTCTGGTAGGCGCGTTCCAGGGCCCCACCGGCAAACCCACATTAGATAACTTCCACGCGATCAGCTCAACGGTCTTCGTCACGGAGTTCAAGCGGTCCGTCGAGGTTTCTGCGGTGACGGCTCTGATCGGCGCAATCTGCGGTATGCTGCTGACGTGGGTCGTCGCATCCCGCTCACGGACCGGCATCCTGAGGCAGGTCATCATCGCAGCATCAGGCGTACTCGCTCAGTTTGGCGGCGTCACGCTGACGTTTGCGTTCCTGGCGACCTTCGGGTTCACCGGGATGTTCACGGTCTTTGTGCAGAGTCACTTCGGCATCGATCTCTTTGCTACCGGCGCCTGGCTGTATGAGGTACCGGGTCTGGCACTTGTCTACACGTACTTCCAGATCCCCTTGATGGTGATCGTTTTTCTGCCAGCGATGGATGGGCTGCGGCCTCAGTGGAGGGAGGCGTCCGAAACCCTGGGAGGCACTAGCTGGACCTATTGGCGCCGCGTTGCCGGACCAATTCTCGCGCCTGCATTCATCGGAGCCCTCCTTCTGCTGTTTGCCAACGCCTTCTCGGCATATGCGACCGCGGCAGCACTGATCTCTCAGGGCGACCCCATCATCACATTGAAGATCGCCGATCTGCTGAGCAGCGAGGTAAACCTCGATCAGCAGAATATTGCGCAGGCTCTGTCCTTCACAATGGTCGTCCTGGTTGCGGTGATCATGACCCTGTACGCGCTCTTGCAAAGGAGGACGTCCAAGTGGCTTCGGTAGTTCGCAGTCCGGTGGGAGCCCGTTCCGCTCGATTCTCTATCTCCGGGTATACTGTTTTTCGATCTCTTGTCCTCCTCCTACTAGCCTTGTACTTCTTGCTGCCGCTGTTTGCAATGCTGGAGTTCTCGACGCGCGGCATCAAAGGACGGAGCGCCTATGCGTGGGTGAGTGTCGTCACAGATCCGGATATAGCGTCGGGAATCAGGACTTCCCTCGAGCTCGCCGCGATTACCGTCGTCCTGACCCTCTTGCTCCTTGTGCCGACGATCACCTGGGCGCGCCTGCGAGTGCCGCGGGTGAGGCGCATCGTCGAATTCACTTGCTTACTCCCGATCGCGCTTCCCGCCATTGCTCTGGTGGCGGGTATCGCCCGGGTTTATAACACTGTGTATAACCTACTCGGCGGCTCACCTCTTACCCTGACATTTGTCTATGTAATTCTCGCCCTTCCCTTTGCCTATCGATCGATCGATGCCGGGTTCGGCGCGATCGACGCACAAACGCTAGCTGAAGCAGCGCGCACGCTGGGTTACTCTTGGCCCATGGTGATAGCGAGAGTGCTTGTTCCCAATCTGCGCGCCGCAATCATGTCGGCGGCGGTCATCACAGTTGCACTTGTCCTTGGAGAGTTCACGATAGCGTCCCTCCTGAACTTCAATACTCTTCAGGTGGTGATAAATCTCGTCGGCAAGCGAGATGCGGAAATATCCGTGGCCGTCTCGCTGGCCTCACTGCTCTTCGGATTTATCTTGCTATTGATCATTTCGATTGCGGGCCGAGGGCGCTCTGTCTCGCCGCTTGTCGCAGAGGATGAGTCATGACCATACAACAGCAAGAGCAAACCAAGCCAGCGAACGTTTACCGGGCCGGCGTTGAAGTCGAGTTCATCGAATTGCACAGGTCATTCGGACATGTTCACGCGCTCCGCGGGCTTACCCTCCACATCGCGCCCGGTGAGCTGATTGCGCTCCTTGGTCCATCTGGTTGCGGGAAGACAACAGCCCTGAGAGTGCTTGCGGGCCTGGAGCAGCTGGATGCGGGCCAGGTTCTAGTCGGCGGATCGGGTATCACGTCGGTCCCGGCAAACAAGCGAAACATGGGGGTCGTGTTCCAGGCATACAGCCTGTTCCCGAATCTGACCGCTCGAGAAAACGTAGGATTCGGCGTGCGCCTCCGCAAGCTGGGTCGGGAAGAGCGAAAGCGCCGGGTCGACGATCTTCTCGAGCTAGTGGGGCTGGCAACGCACGCCAATCACTACCCGCACCAGCTGTCGGGCGGTCAGCAACAGCGCGTAGCGCTGGCCCGCGCACTAGCAATCCGGCCAAGCGTCCTTCTGCTGGACGAACCCCTGTCCGCTCTCGATGCGAAGGTTCGAGCGCAGCTGAGAGACGAGATCCGGCGCATCCAGCTGGAGACCGGCGTCACTACTCTGTTCGTTACCCATGACCAGGAAGAAGCACTGGTATTGGCCGACCGAGTGGGGGTCATGTCCAACGGCGAGCTCGAACAGATCGCGTCTCCCCAGGAGCTGTATGACAGACCTCGCACGCAGTTCGTTGCGGAGTTCGTGGGAGTGACCAGCCGCCTGCCCGGCGTCGCCCACGGCGACACGGCGGAGGTCTACGGCAGTCGCGTTCCCTTACTCGAAGGATCCCCTGCGACCGGTGAGGTCACGGTCCTGGCGCGGCCGGAAGCGGTCGATCTCAGTCCGGATGTCAACGGACCGGGTCGCGTTCTCACTGCCAGTTTTGCCGGCTCCTATGCCCGCGCTCGAGTCGGACTACCTGACGGCACGGTTGTCACCGCGCAGGTTCCCAGTTCCAATATCGGCCTGTTTTCTCCTGACACAATGGTGCGCGTAAGCCTCCGCCCGATTGCCTGTCTGGCGATTCCACTCAACGGCGGATAGCTCCGGGGATCTGATCGGGCCGCTCCAGTTGCCCGCGCCGAAACGCCCTGGAGCGGTCTCTTTGAATTACCCCGGTGTCACATATGCCGCCGTCAACACGTTCCAAGTCTGAACTATCGCCGGCCAGATGCTGAGCCAGGAGTTCCGAGGTCAGTTTCCCCAAGCTCTTGCGTTCGCGCGCCGCACGGCGATGGAGCTCGGCGAGGATCGACGCATCGAAATCAACTGTCGTTCGTGTCGTTGCATCTGACGGTAGTGCAAAGCGCATCAGATGTTGCCGTCGATCGTCTTTCCCCGCGCATCGAATTACCTCACCGTCCATGTTCGATCGCCGGGCGAAATCCAAACTCAGCATCGCCCGCGCCTCAACCGTTCCACGAGCATAACCAAATCGTAACCTGCGCCCGTTGACCTTTCGTTGCGCGACTCGTACGGTACAGATGCCTCCATCGGCGCCGATGAATGACCTAAAGCACAAAGTAAGATCACAAGATTTAGGCAAGTTCACCGTCTCTCTAAGGATGGGACTTCCCTCATTCGCGTGCAGCTATGTAGAACTGGGAGTAAGAAAATGACAGCGCGTAATGGCCGCCCGGGCGGGTCGCAGTCAGATGAATTGATGCAGCAGAAGCGAGAGATCGCGCGGCGCCTTATCGCGCAAGGTTTGGCTACGCGCCAAATCCAGATACAGCTGAACTGCAGTCCAGGCTTCGTCCGTCAGGTCCGCCGACAAATGGCTCAAGAGAATACCCTTAACACTTCGTCGACTTGAACCGACTAGACACGTTGTCAGGTACTCGGCATACCGTACGTGGCGCTGCTCACCCCTTGCCCAACGATTATGCGTTGGGCGAAGAGCGGCGCTTCAGCCTGCACCGTAGCGGCGAAGCCAATCGCCTGTCCCGCGGGCGCGCCCAGGGCCACTCGTGCCGCGGTATGAGCCGGAATGTGGACCAGCGTGAATCCACCGCCCAACCCGCCTGGAGCCGTGACGCCAACGGTGACCTCGGATCGGTTGGGATTGTAGAGCAACAGTAGCGAAGCGGTATGGGCGGTTTTCACCGCGTTGAATGACCATACCCGTGCCGGCAGCGGTAGCACTGTAAACATCGCGGGATGCGAGAGCACTCCCGATCGACTCCCGTGCCTTCCCTGCACCGTCCAAACATGGCGTGTCTCTGGACGAAACGTACGATTGAACACCAGCCGAGATGAAAGTGTGTAGTCGACCACAGTGCTGAACCTGTGCTTACCGATCTGCACACGGTAGCTCGTCGCTCCCCGCAAAGGCGCCCAGGAGAGGATGAACCTCCCTGCACCTATCTGCCGCGCGATCAAACCGGTAGGCGCCCCCAATGCTTTCGAGACAGGCGCCGCGGACCGTGGGCGCGTGTCATTCTGTTGCAGAAGCAGGACCGCCTCAAAGCCCACAATTAGCACTCCGACCAGCACCATCCACCACAGTGGAAATATACGGCGCGCCCCCTCCCGTGGGGGCTGTTTCGCCGGTGATTCCACCGGCGAAACCGGGGGCTCAGGATCGGCCGTGGCGCCTATGGGCACTGCAGCGTCGATCGGACGTTGTGGGGCAGCGGGAGTCGATTCAGTACGCGCGGACTTCGGCGCGGCGGCCGTGCTAGGCGCCGTAGCGGCAACGGCTCGATTTCGCTCTCGCGGCACTGTCTCCACGATCTCGTCGGTGGGAACAACTTCGTTGGGATCGGGCTCGAGAGCAGCGCGCTTCACCGCGGGAGCCGCCTTCACGAAACGTTTACAGGTAAAGTGCCGCGACTTTTGACAAATCATTGCGGCGTACGTTTGCGGCATTACGAGCGGCTCTTCCGGCTGCGCCCGGCACACCACCTCGCCATCAGGGCCTATGTCCGCCAGTGGGCAGGCGGACCCTATAACGCGAACCCGCGTATGTGGCGACTCAGCGTTCACAACTGCCTATTCACCTGCGGAGCACCCTTGGCCAACTGGACGTGCCGCCGCGGCGATATCACAGCGAATCTCCCGCCAAGAGCCCCGTTCCACCGTGCGGGGCTGACGAAAGATCACGAGCTTGCGTTTCATGTGCTTCATCACGAGATACACTCCAGGTGAAGAGCGCGTGTTGACTTATTTGTGATTATAAGCTGAATCGGGCATACCCCGTCTCGTACTGCTCCGTGATGTAGCTTGAGATACACTCGCTGTTCGCTGGTGCCGGACAGAGGAGGAAGGGTTGGTTTCCCGCTACATTGCCTGGTCGTCGCGGTTGCCGGCCTGCCAATTCGTGGCGGAACTGGCATGGTGGCAGCCACAAGCGGAGCGCCGCGCCGGCAATCGGGCGGGGGGGCAGCTGATCGCGCCCTAAGGTTGCTTTTTTGCCTGTAACAATTTCCCGTTTCCAGCGTTATTCCTTTTGAAGTCATGACGATACGGACAACGAAGCCTGGTTTCCTCGACTATATGACTGGCAAGCCGTCTAGTTTCGCGATGGACGTGTAGGGCGTCGCTGGAGGGCAATGATGAATATGAGAGTGCGAATCACAGTACTCGTGTTGCTACTTGGTGCCGCGCTCGCGGCGCCCACGTACGCTCCTGCCCGAACGATGGCGCAGCCGTACCAGGGAGACCGACTGGCGTATGTGGCCAACGGTAAGCTGTACGTTGGGTTTCCAGGCAGAGCAAGGCAGATGCGCGGTCCGGGCACGGCGACTCAGCCCGCGTTCTCCCATGACGGACAGTGGTTGGCCTGGATTCGCAGACGACCGCAGCTGATGCTTGGATTCGCGCTCCCGCATCTCTGGTTGGCACGGGCCGATGGCAGCGCGGCACATATGGTTGCCTCGATACATGGAGTGGCGAGCTTCCAGTGGTCGCCCAGCGCTGATGTGCTGGCCGTCCAGCCAATGGCGCGGTACGGGACGCCGCCCATCGAGTTGGTCCCGGCGCAGGGCGTGGTGCATCCGCTTCCGCATCGATTGCAGGGGGAGTTTCTCTGGTCGCCTGATGGTCGGAAGCTGGCCGTCGCCAGCATGTCGCGCACTGGAGGTGCGCATTTTTACGTGGTGAGCGGCGCCACGGTGCACTCATATGCGCTGCCCGGCATGGCGCCGTTCAGCCCGGTCCGCCTGGCCGCTTGGTGGCCGGATGGGCATGGCATCCTCTATTGGTTGGGCCCAGACGCCTGCGAGTCATGTATCGCTGATGGCACGAAACTTCTCGACTATGATCTCCAGACCGGGAAGGTGCACCATCTTGGCATCAGCCTTCCGTACCCGGACTGGATTGCCGCTTCGGACAAGAGGTTGCTCATCGTTCGAGGCAGCGGGCGCTCCGCCTTCTTCGGCAAGCACCTCCAGCTCTGTGCTACGGATGGACCGTGCAGAGCAGTACTTGGAGGGCTCCGCGACAAGATCTCGCTTGATCCCGCCTGGTCACCGGGTGGTGATGCGATGGCGTTTGTCGTCGCTCCCGCCTGGAATACCTATGGCTTTCGTCCCGCCGCTCGTTATCGTCGCTGGCTGGATGCGCACGTGCTCTGGACCGCGCGGTCGGACGGCTCTGATGCACGGCCGGCGGGGGGCGGGGTACCCAGTGGCGTACGAGATCCTCTGTGGACCCGCGATGAGCGCGGCATTCTCTTCGTCAAGGATGGCGCCCTCTGACTTGACCCGCATCTGGGCGCCGCCAATGCGCATCCCATCGCCCGACTGGTCCCGGCGAATTCGGCGCCGAATCTGCAGAACCCGATGTATGACGGATGGTATTACGGGCACATGGACTGGCACGATTTCTTCGCCTGGTATTAGCTACCAAATTTGTTCGAGTTCGGTCCGCCAATGGCCTAACGGGTTGCCACGCCCTTCGAAGCCGGGTGCGGCTAAACTCGATTAGAGCATTCGATCACAGTCAAAAGAAAGTACGATGCCAGGAGCAAAAGACATGGACCTGGAAGGGGCCAAACAGCTCTATACGCGCTATGTGAAACCGCTCGAGCTGGAGCACACAGGTGAGTATGCCGCAGTCGCGTCTGACGGAAGGATTGTCATTGGATCGACACTCATTGATACCGTGGATCAAGCGGCGTCGTCCCTCGGGCCAGATAACGTGGTTTTCGAGGTGGAAGACCGAGCCGTGGGCAAATGGCTGTGCCTGGCGACCAAGTAGTCAATGAACACTTCCCCTTCGTTCCGATTCGCCTCGTCGTCGCTGGTCGCTACATCGAGACTGAAGCACTTCTGGACACGGGATTCGATGGCGCTGTGGTCATGCCCGCTGACTTCTTCGGTCCGGATATTCATCCTTTTATTCCCGTCAGCGTCACTCCTTCGATGAAATACTTCTGTCCGATGAAGAACAGCACGATAACGGGAAGCATGATCAGCAGCCCCACCGCCATCAAGTAATTCCACTGCGGCACGCCGCCGGCCGCCGACTCAAAGACCTGCAACCCGAGCTGGAGGGTGTACTTGCTCTGGTTGTTTAGATAGATCAGCGGACCGAAGAAGTCTTCCCAGGCGCCGGTGAAGGCAAAGATGGTAACGGCGGCCAGGGCAGGGCGGCTTAGTGGGACCACGATATTCCACCAGATACGAAAATCGCCGGCGCCGTCAATGCGGGCGGCATCGGTGAGATCGGTGGGGATGCCTCGGTAGAACTGACGCAGCAGAAAGATATAGAAGGGACTGCCAAACCAGGCGGGAACCGTAAGCGGAACCCAGGTATTCACAAACCCCAGCTTTGCCCACAAGATGTACTGCGGGATAAAGAGCACAACATTGGGTAATAGCATGGTGGCCAGCACGAGAATGAAGCAGACGTTGCGTCCCGGCCAGCGCAGCCGCGCAAAGGAGTACGCCACCAGCGACGATGACAGGACATTGCCCACGACACCCACCGTCGCCACGATAACCGTGTTCCGCGCATAGATGCCGAACGGCGCCTCCGCCCACGCGCTCGTGAAGTTCGACCAGTTCACCGTTTGTGGAATCCACCGCCCATCGAAGATATCAACGTTACTCTTGAGCGCGGAAACGAACATCCAGACCACCGGGGCGACAAACAGAATGGCGCCGAGGGTGAGCAGGATAAAGACAATCGATTGCCCGATACGGACGCGCGTGTTCTTGCGTTGATGCCAGGCAACCCGCGTAGTGGCAATCGTGGGCACCGGCTTGACAGCGATACTCATGCTTTGCTCCCTACGACTCGTAATAGACCCATCGTTTGCTCAAGTACAGCTGAATAGCGGTGATGACCATGATGATGACAAAGATGATCCAGGCCAACGCACTGGCATAGCCCATCTCCAGTACTTTGAACTTGGTGTAGAGATACACCTCGTAGAACAGCAGAGATTGGTGCGGATCTCCCGGGCCGCTGCCCACACCCGACGACGTGCTGATGACAAATGCCGAGTTGAAGACCTGGAAGGCGCCGATGATGCTGGTAAGAATGATGAAGAACAGGGTAGGGGAGAGCATGGGGAGGGTGATATGCCAGAATTTGCGGAGCAGACCCGCGCCCTCCACCTCCGCCGCTTCATAGAGGGTGCGCGATATCCCATTCAGACCGGCCAGCACAATTAACATCGGACTGCCCAGATACCACATGCCCATGAGGATCAGACCCGGTTTGGTCCACTTTGGATCGAAAAACCAGAGCGGCTGGTAGATGTGGAAAAAGCCCAGGGCATGATTGAGGATGCCGTTCGGGTTCAACACCCAAACCCAAAGAAAGATTGCCGCAACTCCGGTGATGACCGTCGGTAAATAGTAGATGGTGCGGAACACCCGAATGCCGGGAACCCGTTGGTTCATCAGGATAGCCAGCACCAGAGCCGCGATCACCACCGCTGGCGTCTTCACAATGACGTAATACAAGGTGTTCTGCAGCGCCACACGGAAGTCGGGATCGTCGTGCAGGATGAATCCGTAGTTGTAGTTCCAGCCCTTCCACACCGGTGTATTGATGATGTCGTACTTGCAGAAGCTGGTGTACAGCGACCAGAGCATCGGTCCCAGAGTGAAGACGAGGAAACCAATGATCCAGGGCGCGGCGAAGAGGTACCCGGTGAGCGCCTCGCGGCGCCGGCGCCTCAGGCGGCTCCAGAGCGGTCGTGTCGCCTCGCCGGCGATGGGATGCAGAATGACGCCGCCAACCACAATTGCCGCCACGACCCCAAGAAATGTGCCGAGACTCGCATCAATTGTATGAATGTAGGCGGCGCCCCCAATGAGGAAGGCGCCCACCAACATTGCCGACCAATTCCCCCGTACGCGTTCCACGCTCTACCTCCCGCGTAAAATCGGCTGGCGGATACAAGAGAGGGGGCACGGAACGTGTGGTTCCGTGCCCCCCGCTCACACTCGAACTACGGCCCGCCGTTCCGCTTCATATTCAGCAGCGCCTGATGCTGAGCCGCGTCCATCGCATCCTTGGGCGACTGGCTGCCGTCCACGACATGGCCCTGCGCGGTGTCGGTCACATCCTTGGGGTACAACGGATCGTAGGTGTTGCGCGTCTTCGGGTGCCCATAGTGGAGAGCGGCGGTCACGCTCGACCAGTGCGGCTTGCTGCTGAGGTAAGAGTCATGGGTCATCTTGATAACAGTGGGGATATTCCCGGCGAAGCGCTCGAAGGTTAGCTGTCCCACCAGGGACATGAACTTGACGAACTCCCAGGCGGCATCCGCGTTGCCGTGGCTGCGATGATCGTTGCGCGGCACGCCCATGGCAAAGCCACCGGAGAAGGTGTACGGTTTGCCACTGGGTCCGGCCGGAACCTCAGCGACATTCCAGTATGGGTAGTTCGAACTCCCGTTTTTAGGGGTAAATTTGACCCCGTGCTGGTTCAGCGTGGCGTCCTGGTACGTCGGAGTATCGACGTGCAGGACCAGGTGGCTACTGGCAAAGGGATCTAGACCGGGCTGACTCTGCGAATTCAGGTAGTTAAAGGCGCTCTCGCCACCGTACCGATCCACCCAGTACTTGATGAACTCCGCGGTCTGGATGTTGTGCGCCGAGTTGACCGTGGGATACTGCTTCCTGGTCTCCCAATCCCCCCGGTTTTCCCACACGATCGTATCCAGGCTCTGATTGTCCAGCGGCCAAAAGGTCATCACGCTGTACTGACTGCCGCTCTTCTGGTCCAGCTTGGCGGCAAATTTCTTCAGATCGTCCCAGGCCTTCGGGTTGTGATTGGGATTGAGGCCGGCATCAATCAGGGCGGCGCGGTTGACGAACATCACACGAATGTCGGTTTCAAAGGGAAGTCCGAACAGTTCGTTCTTCCCATGCACCTTGACGTTGGACTCGTACCAAGTGAACGGGTAGAACAAGCGACTGCTCACCTTGTCGCGCGCGTTGTACGCCGTCAATGGCTCATACACTCGGCTACGGGCATCAACCCAGAAACTGGGTCGGTCGGCAACCACAACGTCAGGGACGCCGCTCTGCGCCGCTACCGCCGTATGGATCTTGTCGAACATGTTGGCGAAGGGGATCGGCAGATCTTCCACCTGAATATGCTTGTACACCGAGTTGAACTGTTTGATTGCCGAGTGGATGGCTCCCCGTCGCAGCGGCGAGGACCAGAAGTGCCAGAACTTGAGACTTCCCTTAACACTGGTATGAGCGCGATAGGGTAGGTGAATCCCCCTCAAGTCGGTCATCGCCTCGGCCGACCGGGTGAAGATCAGCGGCCCACTGACCGCGGCTCCCAGAACGGCGCCTCCGCCGGCGATCAGGAACCGCTTGCGCGTGACCGTGCCGTCCGGATGGAACACAAGCTCGCTCTCGTCGTACTCGGCGAGTTCGTCTCGTCGCTCCGTGTCACTCATTCTCTCCTCCAGATTCCAGTGGTGGGACAAATGGATCTACGCGCACACCGTAGCACTGCTACCATACGAGAAACGCCGGAAATTGACAACAATGTACAAGGACGACTTCTCAGATCATGTTCAGGACGGTGGGCAACCAGCTCTAGAGAGCGGCCTCCGAGTCACTTTAATCCGCTGCTCTTCGCCCGCACTCGGTCGTAGAGTTCATCCATGGTGGCAATGAACGAGGAGTCTTTTCGCCAAAACGGGGGGAAATCTCCTTGCCGCTTGACGAGCAACCCAGGAAGACCGGGCGTCGGAGCGGGCTCGAATTCCGGCAAGCGACGCGGTCCAGTCCAGAAGTCGTCATAGCTGGTTCCGCTGACCGGCTCGCTCGTGGGGCGCGTGTAATACGTCTCATCAGGCGCCACGGGCGTGTCCACGGCTACCATTTCCTCCGCCAGGATCTTTCCCAGTGGCGAGCGAACGAGCTCTTGCACAAGCTTCTGGCGCGACAGTCCGCGTAACTCAAACAGCAGAAAGGGATCGCGATCCAGATCTCCGGCCAGCAAATAGAGCACACCGGCTACATGCTTGCAGGGATTGCCCCAGTCAGGACAGGAGCACAGCGTACTGAAGTCATCCTCATCCATGGGGAGGAGGCGCCCCCCGGCCTTGGCGAAGGTGTCGTCGATTGTGTCCGGCATCTCGTTCATCAGGAGCTGAGCCACCGTTCCCGCGTTGCCGGCCAGGGCGGCGATGATCCCCTTCCACTCGCTGGGCTTGATCGGGGTGAGCTCTATCTCTACGTGATAAATCGGCTCCCGATAGACTCCCCAATAGGGATTGACTGACCCACGAACCTTGGCCGTCACCGCGCTCCCGGCCAACGAGTACTTGATTATCTTGCCGTTGCGCGCATATGCTCGGCCACGCGTCAGACGGTTAGGATCGGAAAATCCTTCGACTGCGTCCAGAAAGAGCTGCCCCCACCAGGTGCGGCTGAACTGCGTCATCACCCTACTCCACAATGGCGCTACGACGGAGCGCAATCAGGTCTTTGAATGACTCATTGTCGAGCTCGGTCAACCAGGATTCATCAGCGCCGACGATAGTCGCCGCCAGCCGCCGCTTATCTTCGATCATCTGGTCAATTCGCTCCTCCAGGGTGCCGATGGTGACGAACTTGTGGGCGAAGACGTTCTTCCGTTGCCCAATACGAAAGGCACGATCGGTTGCCTGATCTTCCACCGCCGGATTCCACCAACGGTCAAAGTGGAACACGTGATTTGCCTTGGTCAGTGTCAGACCGGTACCACCGGCGCGCACCGACAGGATAAATACCATAGGTGGACTGTCCGGGTCCTGAAAAGCGGCCACCATCTGTTCACGCTTCTTGACGCTGGTGCCACCATGCAGATAGCAGACTTTCAGGTGGCGCCCACGCCCGAGATAGCGCTCCAGTCCAGCTCCCATCTCGGTGAACTGGGTAAAGATGAGCGCGCTCTCCCCGTTGGCGACGATCTCTTCCAGCATCTCGGCCAGCCTCAAGAGTTTGAGGGAGCGCTCCCCGCTAAATTCGCTGCCGTCCTGGAGAAATTGGGCGGGATGGTTGCAGACCTGTTTGAGCTTGGTCAACGTGGCTAGAATCAGTCCCTTGCGTTCGATACCTTCCGACCCATCCAGGGCGTCGTCGACATCTGTCACCACCGCTTGATAGAGCGACGCCTGTTCCGCCGTGAGGTTGCAGTAGACTTTCTGCTCGATCTTATCGGGCAGATCGTCGATGATCCGCTTATCGGTCTTGAGGCGACGCAATATGAACGGCTCGACCAATTTACGCAGCGCGGCCGCCTGACCGACATCGTTATCGCGCTGGATGGGAAGCTCGAAAGCGCGACGGAACTGCGCTTCCTTGCCCAGATATCCGGGATTCAGAAAGTTGAACAGCGACCAGAGATCGCGCAGGCGGTTCTCCACCGGCGTCCCGGTAAGTGCAAGTCTATGTTGTGCCGTGAGCTTCATGATCGCGCGCGTCTGTGCCGACTGCGGGTTCTTGATGTTCTGCGCCTCATCTACCACGATGCGCCTCCACTCCATGAGCCGCAGCAACTTCTCGTCGAGGCGAGCCAAGGCAAACGACGTAACGATAGCATCGTGTTCCCCGCAGGCGGCGCGAAATGCCGCCGGCTCCTTGAGCCGCGTGCTTCCCTGATGAACCAACACGCGCAAATGGGGAGCGAAGCGCTCGATTTCCTTGCGCCAATTACCCAGGACCGACGTGGGTACTACCAAGAGCGTGGGGGGGACCTCGCCAAGCGCATTCCGCTCGGCCACCAACTGGGCAATTACCTGCACTGTCTTGCCCAGGCCCATGTCATCGGCTAGACACGGGTTTAATCCCACGCTCTCCAACGAGCGCAGCCAGGCAACTCCCTGCTTCTGATACTCGCGCAATGTTCCCTCGAAGTTGGTTAGATCCTCCGCCGGCGCCAATGAACGTTGCTCCCGCAACGCCGAAAGCACATCCTCGACGGCTCCGTCGTGTTCCCACTCCAGATCATCATCATCGGCGGCCGCGACCTTGAGGAGATCCTGGAGGGTCATCTCCGGTTGAGTTTGTTGTCGATCATGCCACAGTTCCAGCATCTTTTGCATGTGGTCGCGATCCAATTGCACCCACTGTCCACGGAACTGGACGAGTGGGGTCTTCGCCTCGACCAATTGCCGCCATTCGTCGTTGGTTACAGCCTCGCCGCCGATCGAGAGTTGATACTCGTAGGCGATCACGGTATCGAGACTGAAGTAGCTTTTCGCCACTCCGCTACTGCCGGACCGTGCGGCGGTCTTTAGTCGGAGGCGCGCCCGGCGCCTGCCCGCTGGCGTGCACCAGGCGGGGACGATCACGGTAAAACCGGCATCCTCCAGAAGCCAGGCCTGTTCCTGGAGAAACGCACACGCTTCCTCAAGAGTCAGCCGGAAATCTACTGGCTGGCTGGTCTCCAATCCTTTCCAGATTTTGGTGTACATGCGCGCCGCCTGCCCTAGCGCCAGCAGGAGATGACGTTCGAAATCAGCGCCGAAGTGCGGGCGCAGTCCATCGCGTTCCTTCTTGTTCAGCGCCCAGTATTCGGCCAGACTTACCTTGAATGATGGATCGCGTTTTGAGGCCAAGAGAAAGTGAATGTGCCAATCGTCCGGATCATGGGCCCGTGCTTCCTCCAGCCGAAAACAGAGAGTAAAGCCACCGGACGCGTGCAGCTCCATGAGCTTTCCACGCCAGGACGCCCATTTCTTGTATTCGTCCAGGACTGGGCCGGAGCCGGGTATCGGCCGGGCGCGGTACACACAGTCGTACAGAATCGAGTCCCTGATCTGCAGATCGAACTTCGCGGTAGTGGGTACGCCGGCAATAACGCGGTGAACCAGATGCTCCGCGCAGTGGCGCAGAAGCGTCTCCGGAGTGAACAGCTCAGTCCCCTGCTTCCCGTCGACACCGGTGGAGCAACTGCGTGGCATAGCAGCGGCGTACTGCCCAATCGCCGTTTCATACGCCGGCGACACCAACTCCCATCCGGGATACAACGCAAAGGCCGATCGATTCCCTTTCCGTTCGGCCGGCGGCAGGAACCGATACTTCAGGCTGGGGATATAGTGATCGCTGGTGATGGCTGTCTTGACGACCTGGGTAAACTGCCACCAAAACAGAAGATCCGCGCCCAAGTGAAAATCCTCAGCGGCATGACGGGCAAGAAAATGGATCTCATTGAGTGTGACAATCGGCCATTCAAGCGGAAAGCAACAGATGCTCCAAGGTGCGAACTCCCAGCTATCCGGAACGACGGCCTCGGTGTACGGCAGCATTTCCGTCGACGGCAGCGGGGCGCCGTCTGCCGTGGGCAACAGAAAGCTTTTGACCGCAACGCGTGAAGACAGCACAGCGCCGTATTCTGGGCGCAGTCCCAGCTTCTCATCAAGAAATGACTGAAGCGCCACGGCAGATAGGTGGCGCGGATGCGAACGGCCGCCGCGTGATGTCTTCTCTTGACATGCCGGCTCCGAAGTCTCAACCCAGAGATAGAAGTCGCCGTCCTGTTGAAATGTGTCCGCCGCGCCTGGGATCCAGGCGCCATGCACGATATGCAAAGAAAGTCGCTTTCAGGAAATATCCGCGTCCCCACCGACACTTCGCACCAGCTGCGGGACCATTCATTTTATGACAACAATCCACCGCTGGACGCATGATGTAGACAGCAATTCCCGCAGCAATGTTCCTTCCTCGCCCCCGTCGGTATGGCTGAGCCCTATCTCGGTAGTGGCCGAGCCCCCGTGCCGGCCAGCCGCCGCAGCGGCCGCGTTTGCCAAGCAAGACGCCTCCCACCGTCCTGACATCTCAGCAGTGCCGCTCAGTCCAATCCACGACTACCCTCTGCCGCACTACACTCCATACAGAACCCTCGTGTCGGGAGGATGACATCAAGGTAAGCGGCAATTTCTCCATCACAGCCCCGCCCAACGCAGTCTGGCAGGTCATGTTCGACCCGGCTACCCTCTGCCGCCTCGCCTCAACCTGCGAAGAGGCGCATCAAGTCAGCGACACGCGCTATGAAGGCACCATTCGCACCAAGATTACCCTCTTCACCTTTCGGGCGCACATCGCCGGTGACATCCTCAAGCAGCAAGAACCGCATACCCTGAGCGTTGCCGTTGTCGGCACAAGCAGTGGCATCCCCGGCGCCTTCCGTGGTCAGGCCGACCTCGACCTCATTGAGGAAAACGGTGGCACGCTCGGCCGGTACACCATCGAAGGTGATGTCCTCGGCCGTCTAGGCGCCATGGGCCAGCCACTGTTGCAACTAACAGCTCAGCATCTGGCTAACACCTTCGCCACCAAGGTATCGCGGTACCTTAGCGAGAGTGACCGCGGCGCCCTCGACTCGTAGTCCGCCCCGGGCCGGTATAACGGACCACACCCTTTTTTCCGAAGACGACACAGCCCACCCCGGCATGCCTGCCAAGGTGGGCTGTGCGTTAGGCATCAGGATGCCGGGTGGCGCCGCGCCTCACGGTTGGGTGCTAATGTCGGTGACCGAGCCCAATTGGGCAACGGGAGGAACCCGGTCGCTGAGCCCGTAGTCGAGTGCCACACGGGTCGCGGCATTGAATTCGGCAAGTATCCGCACGAGATCGCGATCCACCTGTCACAAGCCGGCCCTCCCTGCGTTATAGAAAATAGAGAGATCGTGTGGATCAGAGGAATTATGAAAACTGTGGGCCGGCTGCTCTGCTCCAGTGCGGCACTTGCCGCCGCCTGTCTGTTCAATACTGCCTTCGCCACGGCGCCGCATGTGAAGGTGAGCAGCAATGTTGCTCTCATTCCCACTGCTCCGGGCGTCACCGTAGACCGGCTGCCCAAGCGCAAGGTCCACATCTCGTGGCGACGTGCGCTGCACGCGGCAAAGAGAGAGTGGGGACTAGAGACCAGGCAGGTTGAGGTGGTTGTGCGCGCTGTGATGAGCGATGAGCATATTGACGTCGCCGGCTGGGCAGTGGTCGCCGATCTCACCACTCACAACCCCGCACCGGGCAACACCACGGTCTATAACGAGATGGTGATCGCGGTGTCCGGCAAGAGCGGGAAGGTAGTCTTCTCCTACCCGGCCGATCCGGTCGTTCCAACCCCAGCGCCAGCCGCTCCGCCGCAGACGACGCTGGTGCCTCCGCCGTCACCCGGCGTCTTCGTTCCTGCTAGCCCACCGACGGCGCCCACGGCCACCCCTCCCGCCACGCCAACGGTCGGTCCACCACCTGCCTGGACGGGACCGGGTCCGGCGCCGACACCGACGCCAACGTTCGCTCCGGCGGCATCTGTCCTGTCGTCAGCAGAACCCGGGATTGTGTGGCTACCATGGATGGAGGACAATTAAGCCATGAGCACCGCACGAGATTTGCCATCCCTATCCGTAGCGCCGTGGGCCGAGATCGTCCCCAACATGCCACCGATCACGGTCGACGAGCTGCATGCCATCCCGGAAGACAGGTGGACGTACGAACTCATTGAGGGGGTCCTTGTTCGCATGCCACTTAGTAGCGGAGGAGCGTCGAATATCGGAGCCCGCCTCCTCGTACAACTCGGCTCCTTTGTCGAGGACAACGGCCTAGTGCTCCATTCCTCAGAGTGAGTAGACAAAACGGCGACGGAGGTGCCGATGGGGCCGAGGAGGACGGCCCCAG